>CAZSIK010000143.1:7128-10791 GCA_964606515.1 uncultured Prolixibacteraceae bacterium | reverse complement strand
TTTGCCAACTCTCCAAGCAAAAGATAATTCTGACCTAAATTTCCCAAAACAATAGCTTCCGAACGGGGTTTTTCAAGGTTTTTCAACATTTCGAGCGATCGAAGGAAAAAGGATTGCGCTTTTTCGTATTCCCCTTTTTTTTGATATACCATCCCAATTTGATCCAACCGACCTGAAAGCCGCGAGAGGTTGTTCATCAGGGAATCGATTTCATAAGCTTGCCGATAATGTTGAAGTGAAGCGTCAAATTGTTTCATCTCCATGTACGATGCGGCCATACTGCTTAGCCTGATCGATATTCCATTCGAATCGTTTTTCTGTTTCCCGATTTCAAGTGCCTGGGAAAAAAAATCGATGGCTTTAGGGTATTGTTTCCAGGCGTGAAAAACTTTTCCCAGGTTGCTAAGGCAAATGGCCATATTGAGCGAGTCGCCCCGTTCCCGGTCAAGTCTTAATGCTTTGTGATACTGGTTGATGCTTTCCTGGTATTGTCCCATGTAGAAATAGGAATTTCCGATGTTGGCATAGAGCGAGGCCAATTCTATGGAATCGTTAAGGGTTTGGGTGAAGGGAAGGCTTTTTTCAAACCAACTGATCGATTTTCGATATTGCCCCAGATCGTACAAACAATTTCCGATATACCCATAAACCAAGGCTAACCGGCTCGCATCGGGCAGGGTTTGATTCTCCTCAAAACCTGCTGCCAGTTCATAAAGACTGGCTGCACCTGAAATTTCCCCTTCGTAATACATGCTATCGGCAAAATGAATAAGAACCTTAAATTTCGAAGAGTCGTTTTGTTCTTCAACATAACCGATAATACTCTCAAGCATCCGTTGATTATCAGCAATGGAAAAAACCGGCATCACAAAGAGCAGGTAGTTTATAACCAGAAATAAATATCTCATTTTTATAATAGTATAGTTCAGGTTACCATTGGTCAAATCGGGCAGTAATATAAGAGTTTTATCGATAAAACACATAAGAGTAAAGCCATTTCACCAAGAAATGATACGGGTTTTTCGCAGTAAAAATGGTGAGATAACCGATTGTGACGGTTTCGCAATGGATTTACCTTTACAAGAAAATAAACCAAAACAATATGAAGACTTTTTGCATCCAAAAAAATCAATTCGAAATTACTGAAAATCAACTCTCCCAAGCAACATTAGTCAACTTTTGGAACACCCGGATCAGCAAATGTATTATCTGTTTTACGACTATCGTGCTTTTGATATTTATTGTTAATATCCTCCCGGCACAAACGGCAACAGCGCCTACCCTTGGCGACGGGTCAGCAAGCAACCCATACCGGATTGCCTCATTGAATAACCTGTACTGGATAGCCGAAAATTCAACCCGGTGGAGTTATCATTATGTCCAGACAGCCAATATCGATGCCTCGGCAACATCAACATGGTTTAGCGGCTTAGGCTGGACACCGATCGGGAATTCATCAAGTGCATTTGGAGGAACATATGATGGGCAGTTGTACACCATCAGCAATCTATACATCAACAGGAACACCACCGATTATATCGGGCTTTTTGGCAAAGTTGCCAACTCACTTAGCTACTCATCTAACCTTACAAATATCATCCTGACCAATGTCGATATTACAGGGAACGATAACGTTGGGGGCCTTTGCGGAGGAACCGTACAATACGCGGTGATAAAGGCCTGTTCGTGTTCAGGGAGTATTACCGGGAACGAAAAAGTAGGTGGTATTGTAGGGTACAATTATAGTTCCGATGTTAAATTTTCAAAAACGGCTGCATCGGTAAAAGGGAGCAACAAAGTAGGTGGATTTATAGGTTCTTCAGAAGAAAACCGCTTTGTCGAGAACAATTATTCCCGGGGAAACGTTACCCGGACCAGTGGGAGCACAAATACCTGGATTGGTGGTTTCATCGGGCAATCCAATTTTGGATATATCCGACGGAACTACAGCACAGGCAGTGTAACTTACGAGAGCGGCATCAGTCCTACCGATAAGGGATTTGTAGGATATGCCGCCAACGGAACATACATTCACAATTCATGGGATACCGAATCTTCGGGTCAGGCCACTACAGGTGGGGCCTATGCAAGTGGCAGGACAACAGCAAATATGCATTATCAGGGAACCTTTTCAGAATGGGATTTCATTGATGAAACAACCTATGGCACAAACGACTATTGGGGTATCAGCCCTTCGGCCAACGATGGCTATCCGTTTCTCGAATGGGAAGGTTTTCAGCACGAAACCATACCAACTCTTTCCACCCAGGCCACAACATACATCACCACCACTACTGCAACCGGAAACGGAACCATCAATTTTTTGGGATATCCCAAGCCCACCCAGCACGGGCATTGCTGGGGCACCACGCCAAATCCCACCACCACCAACAGTAAAACAACAAAAGGATCCGTTACGGCAATCGGGGATTTCACCTCTGCACTTACGGGATTAACAGCCAACACAACCTACTACATCAGAGCTTATGCCACCAACACCGCAGGTACCGGTTACGGCACCCAAACAACCTTCACCACAGCGATCGACCCCGAGCAAACCATCACTTTTCCGGAAATACCGGAAAAGACCTACGGCGATGCCGTGTTTTATCTCGAAGCCACTGCATCGAGCGGTTTAACCGTAACGTACACATCATCCAATACGAGTGTGGCAACCGTTTCAGGAAACAGGGTTACCATCACCGGTGCAGGAGAATCGACCATAACGGCCTACCAGGAAGGGGATGAAACATACAACCCCGCTACTCCCGTAGAACAGACGTTGACCGTAGTACAAAAAAACCTGACCGTTTCGGGGGCAACAGCCGCTGATAAAGCCTACGATGGAACAGCCAATGCCACCATCAGTGGCACCACCCTGGTCGGAAAGGTAGGAAGAGACGATGTGTCCATAACTGACTCCCGATCAGGGATCTTCGACAATGAAAACGTGGGAAGAGATAAACGGGTAAGTACCACCTGGACACTGACTGGCACCAAAGCGGCAAATTATTCCCTTACACAACCTACCGGCCTTCTGGCCGATATCACCGCCAAAGCCTTAACGGTGATTAATGCAGCCGTTACAGCCAAGGAATACGACGCCGACACCAATGTTTCCATAACCGGAGCGACCCTTTCGGGCGTGATCAAAGGCGAAACAGTTACCCTGGGCAACAATCGTGTCGGAACCTTCAGCAGCAAAAACGTGGGTACCGGCAAAACCGTTACGACTGTCATGACCATTTCGGGTACCGATGCCACCAACTATACCCTCACCCAGCCTTCCCTCACAGGCAATATTACGGCAAAAGGCTTAACCGTTACCGGGGCCGCAGCCCAAGACAAAGTTTATAATGGCTATACAACTGCAACCATCTCAGGGGCAATCCTTTCGGGAGTCGTTTCCGACGACGTAGTTTCACTTGAAAATGCTACTTCCGGAAACTTTGATGATGCCAACGTAGGCAATGGGAAACCGGTTACTACAGCCATGACCCTCTCGGGCACCGATGCCGGGAACTACACCCTTGCCCAACCAGCCGGGCTCACCGCCAATATCACCCCTAAAGGATTGACGGTTGTCGATGCCGTTGCCAGCAACAAAGTGTACGATGGCAACACCACAGCAACCATTACCGGCGCCACCCTGAGCGGCCTGGC
>CAZSIK010000143.1:0-7108 GCA_964606515.1 uncultured Prolixibacteraceae bacterium | reverse complement strand
GAGATGTCGTTTCACTCGACAACAGCACCACCGGACAATTCGATTCAGCCAATATTGGAAACAGAAAACCGGTTACTACAACCATGACCCTCTCGGGAGCCGATGCCGGAAATTATACTCTGACACAACCCAAGGGACTAGAAGCCAATATCACAGCAAAGAACCTTACGGTTAGCGGAGCTATTGCCCAGTCAAAGTTTTACGATGCAGGCACCTCAGCCACCATTTCCGGTTCAACCCTGACAGGAGTGGTGGCAGGCGACGACTGTACCCTCCTGGGTGGGAACAGGGGTACCTACAGTCAAGCCACCGTGGGCGTTGATATTCCGGTTTCAACTTCGATGACCCTTAGGGGAGACCAATCGGGAAACTACACCCTCACCCAACCCACTGGTCTTATGGCGAATATTTTACAAAAGGATTTGATCGTTACTGCCGATGACATAAGGAAGACCCATGGTACTACCTACACTTTTATCGGGACGGAATTCACTACTTCCGGTCTGACAGGCTCCGATGCCGTGACCAATGTTACCCTTACCAGCAATGGCGCTGGGGCCGGGGCCATTATTGGCAATTACCTCATCACCATCAGCAATGCTACCGGCTCGGGTTTATCGAATTATTCAATTGATTATATCGACGGCACTATGACTGTGGAAGACCGCACTGAACTTACCCTAACCAGATTAACCGCCAATAATAAAACCTACGACGGGACTTCCGATGCAACCATCAGTAGCTATGGAACCCTTACCGGTGTCGATCCTACTCACACCGTATCGCTGGTCACCACAGGGGCTACAGCTTCTTCCTCCGATAAAAATTACGGCGTCGATAAAACGGTCACTGTTTACGGCCTTTCCCTCGAAGGAGCCGATGCCGGCCTTTATTTCATTGGAAACCCCACCACCACGGCTTCAATAAATAAACGACAGCTTACCCTGAGTAATTTCACTGCTCAAAACAAGGTGTATGATGGAACCACCAGTGTCTTGGGTGTGGGCTTCGATGATGACCGTATTCCCGGCGACATAGTAACCATCGGGTACGAAGTTGGGTTCGACACAAAAACCATTGGCACAAATAAAAAGGTGGAGTATTACAATATCGGTATTACCGGAGGGGCCGATGCCAACAACTACTACCTGGTTCAGAATACCGGCGAGGCAACAGCCAATATTACCCCCAAAACAATTTATCTCAACGCAACGGTACCTGATAAGGTATATGACGGCAATACCACGGCAACCATCAACGATGCCCAAATGACCGGAGTTTGTGTTGGCGACGATGTTACACTTGAAAATCATACAACAGGTACTTTCGACTCAAAAAATGTCGGAGAAAACATCAACGTCCAAAACGGGATGTTCCTTTCAGGCACTGATGCCGGAAACTACAACCTGAGTCCTTTGATCCTTACTGCCAATATAAACCCGAAAGGGCTCACCATTACCGCCAATAACATTGAAAAAACCGAGGGGGACGTTTATACTTTCCTGGGTACCGAGTTTACTGCAAACGACCTTGTAAGCGGAGATCAGATAACAACAGCAAACTTTTTCTGCGAGGGTGCCGGAGCAGGCGCAACAGCTGGAAATTACGATATTATTATTAACGGGGCATCAGGTATTGGTCTTGGAAACTACAATATTGGTTATGTAGACGGCACAATGACAGTAAGTAGTGGAATACCTGAAAATTACGAATTGCCTGAAACCAACCTGGGATCAGGGGAAAACGAATGCTTTAACGCGCTGAACAACCTTACTGTTGCAGGCAATGGCAAAACAGTGCTTCTTCAGGATGGTTCATCGGCCACCTTTATTGCCGGCAACTCGATCCGTTTCCTGCCAGGATTCCATGCCCAATCAGGCAGTTATGCCGATGCTCATATTTCGACTACCGATTTTTGTGAAAATCAGGCCGCACAAGGAATGCTGGCTGTTCAGCCCATGCCCGAAACTGAAGAAAAAAGCCAGTATATCGGAACAATTTCCCGGAAGAAATTAGATGAAACCAGGATAATACAAATTAAAGCTTATCCTAACCCCTGTCAAGGCCATCTAACGGTTGAACTTGAAAACTATTCCGGAGAAACAGAATTCATTCTGACCAATCTGCTTGGTGAGATTGTTTATAGATCCTTTATTTCTAACGAAAATATTTCCCAACACAACCTAAACCATCTTCGGACCGGGATTTATCTTTCGCATTTCATCAATGGGAAAGAAAGAATATCCAAAAAATTGATTATTAAATAGAAAGCAAAACAATACATCCATTCGCATGAATCTCATTAAGCCCAAGATTCATGCGTTTTTTTTATTTCAACCAATTCGAATCGTACTAATATTCGTTTTTTCAAATATAAAAGCTGATTGTTTTGTTTTTCTTTCAATTCTTTTCTATTTTTAGAGATCTCAATATGAGAAAATTATGCTAACTAACACCTTTGATTTCAGATGATCTTTTCGAAAAGAAAACCAGCGCTTGAATTACCCATTGACTCTTTCATTTAAACAATAACTTATGTCTATAAAACCCTAAATGAATGATATTTATGAAAAAATGCACCTTTAAATCCATCCTTGCAATTGCCTTTATAGCCCTTGCATTTCTTATTGTCAATAAGTTGCCCGCACAGTCGGTAACCTTATTTGATCCCGCCACCTGTAACCCTGCCGACTTGCCTGTAGGCATGGAGATTGTCGAATTCGGGGGGATTCATTACCTACAGGTTGTTACCAACGGATGGAATTCCACTCTTACTATCGACCAGTTTACCCTTGAACCAGGAACCCATATCAGTTGCGAATTCAAATATTCGCTAGGTGAAGGATCGTTATCAGTACCATTTACTCCGGAGCAAATCAAATGTGTCGTTCAGGTTGGGGATACGGTAAATAAAGTGCCTAATCCCTGGGGAGAAGGCATGGTTGCTTCATCTACCGGATTAATCCAGGAGAATTCTTCCCCCAATTTCATCAAAATGAGCCTACCCATCAACCCTCCGATGCAATATGTTCATTGGATTCAATTCTACGGACAGGAGAAAATTAACTGGGGCCCCACTTATGGAGACACCATCTGGGTAGGTAAAATTCGTGTTTTAAACGATAGATATACCCTGAAGCATGCCTACACTTTCGAGGATGGTACCGCCAACGATGCCATAGGGGATGCCCATGGCATCCTGCATGGCGGGGCTATTGTTGATGGGGTATACACCTCATCTGTCGAAGGAAACTATATTGAACTGCCTGCCGGATCAATAAACATAAACACTTACACAGACATAACCCTTGAAGCCCTTATCACTGCGGGTAATATGGCCAATGCTGGATACACCATGCTGTCGTATTTCGGAAGTTCGACCGACGGATTGGGTTCCGATGGGTACACGATGTCGGTTGCCCGTGGTGATGACATAAGCCGCACGGCCATTACCTGCAAGGAATATACCGCGCCCTGGACTACCGAATCGGGGGTGAACGGCGCCGAACTTGAAGATGGTCAAATACACCACATTGTGAGTGTTTTGGATGATATCCATATTAAACTTTATATTGATGGCGAGTTGATCGGTTCGGCTGAATTATCTGAAAAAAACAGGATAGAAAATCTCAGCAACAACCTGGCTTACCTATGCAAAGGGGGCTACACTGCCGATCCGACCTGGCTGGGGTCGATCCACGAATTCAATATCTACGAAGGGGCCATGAACGACAAAGTGATAGCCTCGCGCGGAAAAAAATGGTTAGGAGAAGCGTACCTTACCCATTCCTACACTTTTAAAAAAGGAAATGGCAACGACGAGGTGGGCGATGCCCATGGCGCATTAATTGGGGGAAGTATTGCAAACGGGGTTTATACCACCTCTGAACAAGGACAATACATTGAACTTCCGGCTGCAACCATAGCCATTAATACATACGATGCCATTAGCCTCGAGGCTTATATCAGGGCTGGCGACCATACGAACCCTTCGTATACCACATTGGCCCATTTCGGAAATTCGACCAACGGGTTGGGTACAGATGCCTTTACCATTTCAGTTGCCCGACAAGATGATATAAGCCGCACTTTTATCAGCTGTCAGGAATATTCCCAACCCTGGACTGCCGAAATTGGGATTAATGGTCCCGAACTCGAAGACGACCGTTTACACCATGTAGTAAGTACCCTGAACGACAATCAAATCTCTTTTTATATTGACGGAGAATTTATCGGTTTTTCACCCTTATCAGAGAACAACCATATTGAAAACCTAAGCCCGGTTCTGGCCTACCTTTGCAAAGGAGGATACACAAACGACCCCACCTGGCTGGGTTCCATTTATGAATTCAACATTTACCAGGGCATACTCGATACAAGTACCATTGCCGGGCATGCACAGGCTTTCCTGGCCACTCAGGAAGAAGAAGCCGATCGAGATAACCTGATCGCTTTTCATAATGCTACCAACGGGAATGATTGGACAAACAAAACCAACTGGCTCAGCAACAAACCCATCGACCAGTGGTACGGCGTTACGGCAAGCAATGGAAGGGTTACCCATCTTAGCCTGAACAACAATAATCTACATGGCTCCATACCCGAATCAATTGGGAACATGACTGGTCTCAGAACCTTGAATTTAAGCGCCAACTATTATCTTATAGGTGCTATACCTACCACAATCGGGAACCTCGGTCAACTGGAGTTTTTTAATGTAGAAAACTGCCAACTAAGCGGTTCAATCCCGGCTGAGTTGCTTGGTTTAACTAACCTTACCCATCTCATCCTGGGGAATAACTCGTTCACCCCAGCTCCAATGCCCAATTTCAGCCAGCTAACACGCCTCACAACCTTAAGTGCCAACGACTGTAAATTCACCGGGCCCATTCATAATGGGTTTACTCAGTTATCAAATCTGGGGATGGTTAACTTATCGAATAACAATTTTACTCCTGGCCCGATACCCAATTTCGGTTCACTAACCCACCTGGTAAACGTGTACCTGAATAATTGTAACTTTACCGGGCTAATCCCTGCCTGGCTTACCCAAATGACCTGGCTAAGTGAATTGTGTATGTCGGGCAATCAATTCACCGGTCCGATGCCTTTAGAACTGGCCAACCTTACGCTGTTACAAAACCTGGACCTGGGTAACAACAATAAATTAGATCCTGGGGAAATTCCAAACCTGAGTAGCATGGCCCATCTCAGAACCATGTATATTGGAAATACCAACCGCACCGGTGCTATTCCCGAATGGTTGGGCACACTGACCAACCTGAACTGGCTAAGCCTGGCAGCAAATAACCTTACAGGTACTGTCCCCGCTAATTTGGCTAACCTGGATAATCTTAATGGTCTTTATTTGAACAACAATCAGTTATCGGGTACCATCCCCAACTGGATTGGAGGATTTCCTGAGTTGATTGACCTGAACCTGTCGTTCAACAGCTTTTCGGGTACCTTACCCGCTGAAATCGGCAACTTGACAAAAATGGGCTATTTCAATGTTTCGAACAACAAGTTAACTGGAAACCTGCCCACCTTAATCGAGGGCCTGACGAGAATCTGGTATTTCAATGCTTCGAATAACCAATTTTCAGGCCCCATACCCGTAGAAATTGGCAGGCTTACCGGAATGTGGGAGCTGCATCTTCAAAACAACCAATTAAGCGGAGCCATTCCCAGCGAATTAGGTAACCTTTCCAACATGGGTTACTGCTATTTAAACAACAACAAGCTTTCGGGAAATATCCCGGCCCTGGGGAGCGGCGGTGCAGGTCAGTCCAATCCTCCCGGAACGAATGTTACTGTATCGTTCAACATCAACTCGTATGAAACACTTTCTTCGACCGATGAGAGTTGGAAAAAAATACAACCCGCAGAAATAGGCACTGAAGCCTTAAACAATCTCGTTTCGTTACGGATCAACAACAACCTGTTTACCTTTGCCAATCTCGAAACGTCGGGCATCGTTCCCGGCACCGTTCCCACCTTTATTTATGCACCTCAGGATACCCTGCTCGCACTGGAATTCATTCCGGGGAACAACTCGCTTACCGTGCTCGACGGAAAAGCCACGAACAATGCCTATCAATGGTATTATAATGTAGAAGCCCTGGCCGGCGCAACCAACGATACCCTTGCAGGAATTGAACCCCTAGGCGGGTACTATTGCAAAATAAACAACAGTACCTATCCTGATCTGGAACTCAGTTCAGAACAGCACGGCATTACTGAATACAATTATTCGACCGATTCGCTGGCCCTGGTTGCACTCTACCTGGCCACTCAGGGTGAAAGTTGGAACAACCATACCAACTGGCTCACCGGCCCCATCAGCACCTGGCATGGCGTTACTATTGAAAACAACCGGGTTACACGGCTTGAATTACAGGATAACAACCTCAACGGGATTTTACCTTTTGAAATATGTTACCTTACGGGTTTAAAAAAAATGAATCTGGGAGATAACTGGAACCTGACAGGAACCATACCTTCTTCGATCGACAACCTCGCGTTAATGGAAGACCTCCGGATTTACAATACCCAACTTTCAGGTGTACTTCCTCAAACGTTGAGCAACCTGGAGAACCTTACCTTACTCAACCTGGGATGGAACAACTTTTCGCCTGGTTCCCTCCCCAACCTAAGCAATGCCGAAAACCTTCAGGTACTTCTTCTTGGCAATTGCCAGTTAACAGGTTCAATACCTTCATGGTTGTTATCGATGCCCAACCTCAGGCAGCTGTCCCTCGACCACAATAATTTCGATCCGGGCCCAATGCCCGATTTCAGCGGGTTGACCCAACTCAACGACCTGAATGTTTTCAACTGTAAATTTACAGGCGAAATCCCGGCAAACTTGTTAGAAATGAGCCAAATGGTGTATCTCACCATCGGGAACAATAATTTCACACCCAACCCTATACCCAATTTTTCGTCGATGACAGGACTACAGTTATTAAACGCCAATTCCTGCCATTTTACCGGAGCCATACCCGAAAGCCTGGGGCAGCTTACCCAACTTTGGTCTTTACAATTAAGTTCAAACCAGCTGTCAGGAAACATACCCGAAGAAATGAACGGATTAGTAAACTTAGTA
>CAZSIK010000142.1:0-10808 GCA_964606515.1 uncultured Prolixibacteraceae bacterium | reverse complement strand
TCGTCGCCCTCCGAGAAAAAGGTTTCGAGTACTAGCCCATCTTCCGGGGCTTCTTCCTCAAACGAAGCCTTGTCGGTTTCGTAAGCGAAGAGGATATCACCTTTCTTCACTGTTTCGCCTTTCTTTTTTATTTCGGTGATGATGCAACTTTCGACCGATTGCCCTTGCTTGGGCATGATAATTACTGTAGCCATAGAAAATATTTTCGACAAAACTACAAAGAACAACTTGTATTTACAAGTTGTTGAATAAATATTTGCAATTCTTTAAGATTATTTTTATTATCTATCAGTATAACAAGATTGTAAGTGCATTTATTAAAAAACAATGAGCTAACTTGTAAATACACAAACTATAAGTTTGTAAACACAATTTATATGGATATTAAAAAAATTATTTACTTTTGGCACTGGTTGGTTATCAACTCATTTTTAATAGCATAATAAGGAAAACGCTGACAAGTATGGTTAAGGAAGAATTGTTGCCAATACATAAACAGATTTACGAATTATTACGAAAGCATATAAAAGATGGGATTTATGCCGAGGGAGATTTACTGCCTTCGGAAAATGAATTGTGCAGCTTACACAATGCCACACGGCCAACGGTTCGGAAAGCATTGGATCGTTTAGCCAATGAAGGTTATATTCAAAAACAACAAGGGAAAGGCAGTACGGTTAAAGGCATCCCTAGTGGAATTGGCATTTTGTCGTTTACAGGGACTACTTCTGCTATAGGAGAAGAGAATTTAATTACCAAAATTGTATGTGGGCCTGAGCTGCGTAACTGGGAAACAGCTTTTTCGTTTAAACTTACAGAAAAAGAAAAAGAAGTAGGTTGTTATTACCTTGAACGTTTACGATTGGTTAACAATACTCCGGTGTTTTTTGATATTACCATGATTCCCAACATCAACCTGCCCCGCTTCACCCAGCGGAATTTCGAAAACAAATCGCTGTTCGACTTGCTTAGAAAGAACTATCAGTTGGAGGTGAAAGGTGGTGAGCAAAAGCTACTTGCTATTGCTGCCGACGAAAAACTTCAGAAATATTTTAACGTACCGCCAGGCCATCCGGTTTTGCAGCTTAACCGTAAAATAGCAACCAATCGTCTGGGGTTTTTCTTTTATAGTCAGGTGTTTTGTAATACTGAGAACTATTCGTTGTACGGCAATTTCTAGCCTGAATTTCCTGGCCTCTTCCCGATTCCGAAAATCGGCTTATTTTTGCGCCTTCATAAAAAATAAAAAGATGATTTCTGTTGATGGGCTTACAGTTGAATTTGGGGGTTCTACCTTGTTTCAGGATATATCGTTCGTAATTAACGAAAAAGATCGCATTGCGCTGATGGGCAAAAATGGCGCAGGCAAATCGACCTTGTTGAAAATCCTGGCCGGCCAGAAAACACCCAACCTGGGCCGGGTTTCTGCCCCTGCCGATGCCGTTATTGCTTACCTGCCCCAACACCTGATGACTGATGATAACCGTACTGTTTTCGACGAGGCATCGCAGGCTTTTCACGCAATTATTGAAATGAGCCATAAAATCGAAACCCTCAATAACGAGCTGGCTTCGCGAACCGATTACGAATCGGATAGCTATTATCAGCTCATTGAAGAAGTATCGGCCCTGAGCGAAAAGTACTACACCATCGAGGATATTAATTTCGATGCCGAAGTGGAGAAAATTCTGTTGGGACTGGGTTTCGAACGTGCCGATTTTAACCGTCCTACCAGCGAATTCAGCGGGGGGTGGCGCATGCGCATCGAACTGGCCAAAATCCTGCTTAAAAAACCCGATCTTATCCTGCTCGACGAGCCTACCAATCACCTTGATATTGAATCGGTACAATGGCTCGAAGACTTTTTAACCACCTCGTCGAAGGCGGTAATCCTCATTTCGCACGACCGTGCATTTGTCGACAACGTTACCAACCGTACCATCGAAGTTACCATGGGCCGAATCTACGACTATAAGGTGAACTTTTCTCAATATCAGGTTTTACGGGCCGAGCGTCGTATGCACCAACAAAAAGCCTACGACGAACAGCAAAAGATGATTGCCGAAAACCAGGATTTCATCGAACGGTTTAAAGGAACTTATTCGAAAACCAACCAGGTGCAATCGAGGGTTAGGATGCTCGAGAAATTGGAATGGGTCGAAGTCGACGAGGAAGATACTTCGTCGTTGAAACTGCGTTTTCCCCAATCGCCACGTTCAGGCAGTTATCCTGTAATTGTAAACGAAGTCACGAAAAGCTACGGAAACCATCTGGTTTTTAAAGATGCTTCGCTAACCATCGAACGTGGCGAGAAAGTGGCTTTGGTGGGCCGGAATGGCGAAGGAAAATCAACTCTGGTGAAAGCTATTATGGGCGAAATCGATTTTGAAGGTACCCTCCAACTGGGTCATAACGTGATGATTGGTTATTTTGCCCAAAATGAAGCTTCTCTGCTCGACGAAAGCATTACCGTATTTCAAACCATCGACGATGTAGCCGTTGGCGAAATAAGGACCAAAATCAAAGACATCCTTGGGGCATTTATGTTCAGTGGCGACGATAGTACCAAAAAAGTAAAAGTGCTCTCTGGCGGGGAACGTACCCGACTTGCCATGATCAAACTGCTGCTTGAACCCGTTAACCTGCTGATCCTCGACGAGCCCACCAACCACCTCGACATGAAAACCAAGGATGTTTTGAAGGAAGCCTTGAAAGCTTTCGACGGTACCCTCATCGTTGTTTCGCACGACCGCGACTTTCTCGATGGCCTGGTGCATAAAGTGTATGAATTTGGGCATCAACGGGTAAAAGAGCACCTTGGCGATATTTACAGCTTCCTGGCTAAAAAGAAAATGGAAAACCTAAGGGAAATAGAAAGAAAAAATTGATTGGATCCAAGTAATTATTATTATCCTACCCAACCTGCACGACCTGCAAGTCCTGCCCATTCTGCGCAGAATGCTTTGCCCCCAAATACTAACCCAATAAAAAGTTTCACACTTCACTTTAGTTCCCTATTTTTGCAACATGGCGAATCAACCTTTGGCAGAAAGGCTCAGGCCCCGCGCACTCGAACAGTTTATCGGCCAGGAACATCTGGTGGGTAAAGGAGCTGTACTGCGTGGGATGATCGAATCGAATACCATCCGGTCCATCATCTTGTGGGGGCCGCCTGGGGTAGGTAAAACCACTCTGGCACAGATTATTGCGCAGAAGCTCGAACGCCCTTTTTACATTTTAAGCGCGGTCACTTCGGGAGTGAAAGACGTTCGCGAGGCCATAGAAAAGGCTCGCAACACCATGTTTTTCAACCGTCCTAACCCGATCTTGTTCATCGACGAAATTCATCGCTTTAGCAAATCGCAGCAAGATTCCCTTCTGGGGGCAGTAGAGCAGGGAATTGTTACCCTGATTGGCGCCACTACCGAAAATCCCTCGTTCGAAGTAATCACCCCCTTGCTGTCGCGTTGCCAGGTATATGTGCTCAAACCACTCGAAAATAACGACCTGCGTCGCTTGCTTCAGTCGGCTATCGAACACGATGGTGAATTGAAGAAAAGGGAAATCGAAGTGGCCGAAGAAGAAGCCTTGTTCCGCTATGCGGGTGGTGATGCCCGTAAATTGTTGAATATTATTGAATTGGTGGTCGATTCCGTTCCTGAAGGCAAGGTGTTGGTCAACAACGAGAAAGTAACGCTTTGCCTTCAGCAGAACCCCTCAGCCTACGACAAGAATGGGGAAATGCACTACGACATTATTTCGGCCTTTATCAAGAGCATCAGGGGCAGCGATCCCGATGCGGCAATTTACTGGCTTGCGCGGATGGTAGAGGGTGGGGAAGACCCCAAGTTTATTGCCCGGCGCCTGGTAATCTCTGCAGCCGAAGACATCGGTCTGGCCAATCCCAACGCCTTGCTCCTGGCCAACGCTGCTTTCGATGCCATTGCCAAAGTGGGCTGGCCCGAAGGCCGGATCATCCTTGCCGAAGCTACTGTTTATCTGGCTACTTCGCCTAAAAGCAACAGCGCTTACCTGGCCATCGACGAGGCCATTGGGGAAGTGAAAAATTCGGGGAACCTGCCTGTTCCTCTGCACTTACGCAATTCACCCACCAAGCTGATGAAACAGTTGGGATACGGGAAAGAGTACAAATATTCCCATGCATTCCCGGGTAATTTCGTCGAACAGCAATTTCTGCCCGATTCACTGACTTCAAAACGCTTTTGGAACCCGGGGAACAATCAACAGGAAAACACCATTCTCGAACGCTTGAAGAAATGGTGGGGAAACCGTTATCAATAAGAGTGTTGAACTAAAAAATAAAAATGATGAACGCAGTAGGCAATTTATTGTGGCTAATATTTGGAGGATTCATTATTGCTATTGAATACCTTATTTCAAGCTTGATCTTGATGCTGACCATCGTGGGCATTCCTTTCGGCTTACAAACGTTGAAGCTGGCTAGCCTTGCCATCTGGCCTTTTGGCTACGATACCCGTTCCAATACCATCGAAACGGGATGCCTGGGCACGATAATGAACCTGATCTGGATCATTGTGGGCGGTTTCTGGATTTTTGTTACCCATCTGGTGCTGGGTTTGCTTCTTTACCTTACCATAATTGGTATTCCCTTTGGAAGGCAACATTTTAAAATGGCCGCGCTGGCGTTGGCCCCGTTTGGACGCGAAATAATCAGTAAATAAATCAGTATGATACCCAAAATAGAAAAACTTCATTTTGCCAAAAGCAACAGTTTTTTTCTGATTGCTGGTCCTTGTGTGATCGAAGGCGAAACCATGGCCATGGAAATTGCCGAAACCATAGTGAATTGTACCGAAAAGCTCGGAATACCCTTCATTTTTAAGGGATCATACCGGAAAGCCAACCGATCGAAAATGGATTCCTTTACCGGAATTGGCGACGAAAAAGCTTTGAAGATTCTTCGTAAAGTGGGCGAATCGTTTCAAATACCGGTTCTAACCGATATCCACGAGAGCCACGAAGCCCAGTTTGCTGCACAATATGTCGACGTGCTTCAGATCCCGGCCTTCTTGTGCCGGCAAACCGACCTTTTGCTGGCCGCAGCCCAAACGGGTAAGCCTATAAACATTAAGAAGGGGCAATTTTTAAGCGCTTCGTCAATGAAATTTGCTGTTGAAAAAGTACGTGAGGCCGGGAATCAGAATGTTTGGTTAACCGAAAGAGGCAATTCGTTTGGCTATACCGACCTGGTAGTCGATTTCAGGGGGATACCCGAAATGCAATCGTTTGCCTGCCCGGTGGTGCTCGATGTGACCCATTCCGTTCAGCAACCCAATCAAAATACAGGTGTTACCGGGGGAAGGCCCCAGATGATTGCTACCCTCGCTCAGGCTGGCATCGCTGTGGGTGTCGACGGTATTTTTCTCGAAACCCACCCGGTTCCTTCAGAAGCTTTATCGGATGGAGCCAACATGTTGCCAATATCCCAGTTGGAAGCGCTGTTGTCGAAACTGAAAATGATCAGGGATACGCTATTCCTGTTTTAATTATTTTTTTAAAATTCTTTTTAGGAATTGATCTTCAAAAAATCAACAAAATAGCCCAAAATAAGGTAACAAAACAGAAAGTTCGCCGTTCTGGAGGGATTGGCCTTTGGTACAATTGTTGTTTTCATGTTGCCTTCCGATTTTTTTATCTTGTATAATGAAACGTAAGATCTTCTATTTGGTTTTTATTCTAGCTTTCACTTCTTGGTTTTCCTGTAACATGGATTCAACTTCCGGCACTTTAACCTATAGGGTTGTTACTTCCCGGTATTTGGATGAAATTATATTAATTGGCACAGTCGAGGCGGTGAACTCCATTTCTTTATCTTGTCCTGAAATTTATGATGTAAGCGTTTATTCCATTGTCGACGATGGGGTAATGGTTAAAAAGGGAGATACCGTTTGTGTGCTTGAAAGCAAAATGATGGTCGATCAATACGAAAACGCACTTAAAAATCTGGAACGGATGCAGGCAGAATTTAAAAAAAGCCAGGCCGATCTTGATCTGAGCTTCGTCTTAATGGAGGCTCAGGTCAAAAATAATGAGGCCCAGACTGCTATTTCAAATCGTTACAATTGCGCTACTCGTCGGAAGCGCAACGTAAGATTACCGAACTGCAGCTTAAAATAGCCAGGATCGAAAAAAATAAGCTTCAAAAAAAGCTTGAATCGCTTAAAATTATCAATGCTTCAGAGTTACGTAAGTTGAACCTCCGGATCAAACAAAGCGAAAACATGGTCGAGATGATGAACCAACGAATGAAATTGTTGACCATAGTAGCTCCTCAGGATGGTTTGGCCCTCAGGGGGTATTCGCCCATGGGTACGGGAAAACTCAAGGAAGGCGATGTGGTGTACGAAGGAATGCCGCTGGTCGAAATTCCCGATCTTACACAAATGAGGGTTAAAATTATTGCCGACGAATCATCGTATAAAAGGATACAACCAGGGCAAAAGGTTCAGTACACTTTTGATGCCATTCCCGGAAACTTTGCTTCGGGTACCATAAGCATGAAAACTCCGGTAGGCAACCCGGTTAGCCGTAATTCGAAAGTAAAAATGTTCGATATCATTGCTTCTATCGATACCTGTCAAACTATTCCCGGTCCGGGCTTATCGGCTAATTGCCGGGTAAGGCTTCTGGAACTGGGCGACACCCTGGTTGTTCCTAATGTAACCATTTTCGAGGAAGATACAATCAAGGTAGTTTATGTGAAACTCAAATCGGGTTATGAACGACGTGAAATCGCGCCAGGTCCTGCTTCCTCTTCGAATTCGGTAATTTCAGCCGGACTTAAACAAGGAGAAGACCTTGCCATGGTGAAACCGGCGAACCATCTCATAAAAAAAGAAACTCTTTTTTCGTTTGAAGAAAGAACCCATTGGAAACCAGCCAACGGAAATAAAAAAGACAGCATGAGTATTCAACACAATATTGAAACAACAAGATGATTAACCGTTCTTATCTTCTGGTATTGCTGCTGCTTGTGGCTTGCGGCAAAGAGCAAAAAAAAGAAATTCCTGTAGCCAAGGTGCGATCTGAAACCTTTTACCTCGATCTTTTTGAAGAGGGTGAAGTGAAAGCCACCCAATCGGTGATGATTGCTTCACCAAACATATCGTGGCGTTATGGTTCTTTGAAAATTACTCAAATTGTCGACGACGGAAAAGAAGTGGCCCAAGGCGATACCGTGGTGGTATTTGATCCTTCGGAAGTGAAAAAGGCTATTGTCGATGCCGAATCGCGCCTCGAAATCCACAAGGCTGAACTGGAAAGGATGAAGGCCCAGCAAGAGTCGGATATGGAGGAGTTGCTTGCCGATTTTGAGGTCACCAAACTTTCACAGGAGATTTCAGGAATTCGTTTTGAATCGTCGGAATATGAGGCAGATATCAAAAAGAAAGAAATTCAGCTGAACCTCGATAAAGCCAATATTGCTTTGGAACGGGCCAAGTCGCAAATTGAAAACAGGAAGAAAATCCAGCAGGAAGAAATCACCCAAAAACTGATCAATATCAGGCAAGCCCAAATGGAACTCGACGATTCGTACCTTACCATGGACCGCTTGTATATTACCACACCTTCTCCCGGGATTGCCATCATCAGGCAAAATTGGAGCAGTGATGCCAAGTTTCAGGTTGGCGACCAGGTTTGGTCGGGCTACCCGATGATCGAACTTCCTGATCTTTCTGAACTCAAAACCGAAGTCATGATCAATGAAGTTGATATCTCTAAAGTTGTTAAGGGCTTAAGAGTGGAAATTCGACCCGATGCTTTTTCCGATTCAGTCTACACTGGCGAAGTGATTTCGGTGGCCAATCTTGCAATCAGTAAGGACAACAAGTCGAAAATAAAAGTGTTCCCGATAGAAGTGCTGATCCACGGTACCCGTCATTCCCTGATGCCTGGCCTTACAGTGAGTTGCCGGATCATCATCGATGAAATCCCTAATTCAATCTTCATTCCTCACGAAGCATTGTTTAAGGAAGGTGCTAGTGACTTTGTATACGTTAAAAATGCCACGGGCTTCGATAAAAAAGAGGTAAAAACAGGCCCTACCAATACCGATTTTGTCATAATTCTGGAAGGATTAAAAGCCGGAGATGTCGTTGCTTTGGTTAATCCTTCAGAAAAGACTAAAAAAGATGAACAGGAAAAAACTGAAAAGCCATGAAAGCCCGATTCTACACTTCGATAATTCATTTTTTTCCCTTCATTACCCTGTCGATTTTAATGGTTTCGTGTTTCAAACCAGGTTTGGAAGCAGATCAGGTACTTGAAGGAAAATTCAGACAAACCATTACCGAATCGGGCGAATTAGTTGCAGTAAGCGAACGTGCTTTTACCATGCCCCGCTTTGGCCGGTATTGGTACAACATGAAAATTATTGGCTTACTCGACCATGGAACTGCGGTACAACCTGGCGATTCGTTGATCCAATTTGACCCGTCGGATATTAAGAAATTCATTATCGACCGCGAAACCCAACTTGAAAACGAGAAGGCCAACTTGCAAAAACTTCTTGTTAATCAAGATAACCGCGAAAGCGACCTTCTTTCTTCAATCAAAAGCGAGGAAGCCTCGTTTAACCTTAAGAAACTTGAAATGGAAACTTCCCGTTTCGAGTCGGAACGAATAAGGAACATAAAACAACTCGAGTTTCGACAGGCAAAAATCTCGTTTGAAAAAGTTAAAAGAAGAATTCAATTGAACCGGACCATTGCTGAAAATGAATTGAAGATTCAATATATCAGGTTGAAACAAATTGAAGGAGAAGTAAAAAGTGCATACGATGTCCTGCCTCAACTAACCATCCGTACCCCTATTCCCGGAATTTTCCAGATAGCCAACAAGCGGCGCTCACGTGAATTGCTAAGGGTAGGCGACGAAGTTAGTTTTGGGAACAACCTGGGAAGTGTACCCGATTTAACCTGGATGAAAGCCAATACTACCATTAACGAAACCGACCGTTCAAAAATTGAAATAGGGCAAAAGGTAAAGGTTCGCCTCGATGCCTTGCCCAATGTTTCATTCGATGGTGAAATTTCGTTCATCAGTGTGCTTTGCCGCCCCTACGATGATGCCCGAAGGAAAGTGTTCGATGTGGAAGTTAAACTTTTGGTGTCGGACGAGCGGCTGAAACCGGGAATGACTGTGAGTTGTGAATTCATAGCCGGAGAATTTGGCAAAGTATTATACGTTCCCAATACTTGTCTTTTAAAAGAAGGAAGCCAATACTTTGTTTTCATTGGAACTCCCGAGGCTTTTGAAAAGTTGGCGGTGAAGGTCCTTGCCCGGAACAACAGCCATACTGCCCTTGAGGGATCAATCTCCAAAGGGCAAATGCTTGTCCCGGTTAACCAAATCGTTCAAACACAAAATGATTAAACATGCAATACGAAGAAAACATTCGGGTGGCGTTACGGGCCTTACTCGATCATAAGTTCCGGTCCTTCCTTACCATGCTGGGGATAATTTTTGGTGTTGCCTCGGTTATCGCCATGTTATCGATAGGCGAAGGGGCCAAAAGGGAAGCCATTGCCAAGTATCAGGATCTGGGGGTAAATAACATCATTGTACGCGATAAAAATCTTTCATCCAATGAATTGGAAGAAGCACGGGCTCGATTCTCACAAGGGCTTTCGATCAACGATGCCGAAGTGATCAAAAGAATTGTGCCCGGGGTTGAAGAAGTTGCTCCTCAGGCTGAAAAAGAGGCTGAGGTCAAGTTTGGTGACAAAACTTCGAAATCAACCCTCATCGGCATTACCCCCGAATTCATACAAATACTCAATTACCAAACCGAGAAAGGGGAATTCATTAGTGCCGACCATTATAACCGAAACCTGAAAGTGTGCGTGTTGGGTGCCGGTTTGGCCAAATTGTTCTTCTCGGGACAAGATGCGGTTGGACAATTGGTCAAAATCGAAGACCAGTGGCTCGAAGTAATCGGGGTGATGAAATCTAAGGCCTTGTTCACCGAAACTGTAGGGGAATTGGCCTCGCGCGATTTGAACAACGACGTGTATGTGCCGCTTTCAACTTTCAACAAGCGTTTTTCAAAGGAAAATGTCCTTGCAAGCGAAATCAAGCAAATTACGGTAAAGGTGAAAAGTTCCGACAAATTGATGTCCAGCTCCGAATTAATCAAAAGCATCATCGACCGACATCATTTCAACAACCAGGATTACAGCATCGTGATCCCTTTTGAATTGTTGAAGCAGGAAGAAAAGGAACGCCGCATCTATAATATTTTATTGGGAGCCATTGCGGCCATTTCTCTTATTGTCGGGGGCATCGGGATCATGAACATCATGTTGGCCACCGTGATGGAGCGCACGCGCGAAATTGGCATCCGCAGGGCCATTGGGGCGCGTAAATCCGACATCATGGGCCAGTTTGTTACCGAAGCCGTTGCTCTTAGTATCACAGGAGGTCTCATCGGGGTTGTATTGGGCATCAGCCTTTCTCTGTCGATCTCGCTGTTTACCGAAGTTTCTACTTTTATTCGGCTCTACTCGGTATTTATTGCATTTGGGTTCTCGGTGATTGTCGGGATCAGCTTCGGGTACCTTCCAGCAAAAAATGCAGCCAACTTAAAACCAATTGAATCAATTCGATACGAATAGTTTTACCCATTATGCTGATCGAAATCAAAGACCTCACAAAAAATTACATCATGGGCGAAGTAGAGGTCCCCGCCCTGAAAAAAATCAATTTGAAAATCGACAGGAACGAATACGTGGCCATCATGGGCCCTTCGGGTTCCGGAAAATCAA
>CAZSIK010000141.1:598-10813 GCA_964606515.1 uncultured Prolixibacteraceae bacterium | reverse complement strand
GTGGGGTAAGGATCGATTACCTGCCCAAGGGCGATTTCAGGATATTGGATGTGTTCCGGCTCGATCCCTTTGGCAACGAGATGGTAGTCTTCAAACTCAGCGTTAAGGAAATTGTTTCGTTGATGAAAGCAGCCTACCCTATTGATGAGAAGAAGCCGCTTTATGTGGCCGGTATCAGGACCCGCTTACACGCCGATGCCAGCGGGGCCCTCACGGAAGTGCAACTATTCGACGAAAACAACCAGCTCCTCAACCTGGAGCAAACCTATACCGTAGCCATGAACAGCTATATGGCAGTAAGTTACCAATACCCGCACCAGGACCCCGGCCAGTCGCTGTTCAAAACCACCTCTGACAACATGATCGAGTATTTAAAGGCTTTGGGCCAGATAAAAAGCTACAGGGAAGAGAAAAGGGTGAGTATGGAATGATAAACTGGAAAGCTAAAAAATTGATCAAACGATATTTTGCTTTTGAAGGCATTCAAACCTGAACATGTCAAGATTTTTTTTAGTGACAATACCGGTGCAGTTTTCTTACCGACACACCCCAGCAAATTTGTTACATTTGATCGATTAATAGATATAAATCTCCCTTTTCTTTGATCTAAAATAAATATCTGTATTTTTATATTCTGTCAAATGCATGTCTTTATGTCAAAAACAGGATTCGAAATCGTATTGTCAGTATTAACCATTGGTATGAATGGCTAAAAAGAATGCTTCCGCTGTACCCAGGCCTAATGCTTTTTTGTACCTAACGGTTGCCTTTTTTGCAGGGCTGTACTTCCGGTGGATACATGGACTCAGGGTTGATCGCTCGTCCATAAAGGGCATTAAGCCCCCTTATTTTGTGATTGCCGGGCATACCAGCTGGCTCGATTTCTATACCGTATCCATTGCTATGTTCCCGCAAAGGATGAATTACCTGGGCGCGTACAATTTTTTCAGGGATCGTGTACTGAAATTCGCACTCGGATTAGTAGGAGTGATTCCTAAGAATCAATTTACAACCGATAATCAAGCGATACTCAAAACAAAACAGGTGATCAGTCGAGGTGGCATCATTGGCATTTTCCCGCATGGATGCTTATCGAACGAAGGCCGTCCGGGAGGATTTGCCGCCCCAAGCATTGCAAAGCTTTTAAAGGCATTTAAAGTACCCGTGGTGGCCGTTCAGATTAACGGGGGCTATCTGACTCGTCCCCGCTGGACCAAAAGAGCCCGCCATGGACGTATCGATATCACTGTTTGCCAGATTTTTACCAGAGAAGAGCTGAACACCCTCTCCGAAGATGCGATTTACCGCCGACTGATCAGCGCCATCGACTTTGACGACTACCATTGGCAGCGAAAACATCAAGTAACCTTCAAAGGCAAACGCCTTGCCGAAGGAGCCGAACTGGTATTATACAAATGTCCCAAATGCAATGCAGAATTTACCTTACGTTCAAAGGATAACAAACTTTTTTGCCTCCATTGTGGCAACGAGACCCTCATGAACAGTAAACTCTTTTTTGAACCCGGCACAACAGAAAGCATCGTGTACGATGGCTTTGATAACTGGTACGATTTTCAGCAAAATAGCCTTCTGGACGAGATCCACAATCCCGGCTTCAGCATGGCAACCACTACCACGCTCCTGTGGAATGAGCCAGGAAAGTATGGTTACCAGTTTATGGGGCACGGCAATCTGAGCCTCACCCGCGAAGCGGTGGTTTACGAAGGGAAGGTTTTTGAAAACACAGAAATCCTTTGCTTTAAGATGAAAAATATCATCATGGTTCCCTTTGCAGCCGGCGAGTATTTCGAGATTGCCAACGGATCCGACATCCGGCGTTTTGTGCTCGACGATGTCAGGATGATGATGAAATGGGTACTCGCCATCCGGCTAATCCGGGATGAATACTATGAAGAGAAATCCGAACTATGAAGAAAAGAAAAGAACTGATTTGCAGAATTGCTTATGCCTTTGGTGATGTATACGGTGGCGGGGCCTTTATCATTGTAGGTTTATTGCTGCTAGTTTACCTGACAAATATGGAGGGTTTCTCGGGAACAATGGCAGGTATCATCGTTTTTATAGGGAAAGCCTGGGATGCCATAACCGATCCCTTTATGGGGCAACTTTCAGACAGAACGTGGTCCCGTTTTGGTCGCCGCCGTATCTATTTCCTGTTGGGCAGCCTGCCTGTTTTCGCCTCATGGGTAATGCTGTGGTACGGTTTTGGGATCACTGGGATGACAGCAAAATTTATCTACTACACACTGGCATACATCTTCTTCTCCACGGCCTTTACCATTGTGATGGTCCCCTATAACGCCATTCTGTCTGACATGGTAAGGGACTACAACAGGCGTAGTTCATTCACAAGTATGCGTCTGGGTTTTTCTGCCGCTGCAGCCATTTTATGCGCCACTGTTCCGGCGCTCATCACCGGGGCATACACCGACCCCAAACAGGGTTATCTGATCATGGGCCTTTCCTTCGGACTGCTATTCGCCATTAGCTGGCTGGTGGTGTTCTTTGGCACCTGGGAGAATAAGACGAAACCCAGCCCTGAGATAAGCTTTAAAGATTGGCTGTTCGTGCTCAAGAATCGTTCCTTCCGAATTTACGTAACCGTATTCATCCTCTTTCAGATGGCCATTGATACCGTGATGACGCTGGCGATTTATTTCCTGACGGTTTCCCTTCAGAGGGAGGAACTTTTCGTACCGATAATGGGATCGATCCTTGTTACCCAGTTGGTTTTTATTGTGATTTTCTCGTACATGGCTCAAAAAACGAACAAGACCACCTCGGCTTACCTCTCGGCAGGTTTGTGGATTGTTGCCAGTATTGCCATCGTTTTCCTGACTCCTTCCGCACCGGCCATTCTTATAATCGCCATATGCTCGCTGGTTGGCGTGGGAAGCGCCGGGTGCAATCTCTTCTCCTGGTCGGCCCTGCCCGACATTGCCGATGTAGATGAATTGATTACCGGGCACCGCAGGGAAGGGCTCTACTCCGGCGTATCGACGTTCCTGCGTAAATTTTCGGGCGGTGTGGTTGTGGGTGTTCTTGGCATTGCGCTCGATTTGATCGGGTACAGCAAAGAGGCTGTCAGTGCAGGAGAAATTGCAAGCTTAACCGATTGGGGCATTCGCATTCTTTTCTGCGGCATACCCGTTGCCTTCCTGATTTTGTCGCTATGGCTCCTGCGCAAGTATAAACTGGGACGACATGAATTCATCATAATGAGTGCGGTTTTACACCGTTTTAGAGAAGGCGAAAAGAATATAATCATCGAGGGTGAAGATCTTAGGGTTTGCCAACAGCTGACTGGATTAAAAGGCGACCGGTTCTTTGGTATGGATCAGGATACAGAGCAGATGATTTAATCTTGGTCAGGTAATCGTTCTTACAAACGCATACCCTCCATTACGCGCGAATCATTCGCGAAGTTTTAATACTAGGAGAATTCTGTTTTCTTCCTGTTGAGCGAGATGAAGTGTATGTAGAAATATTTGAACAGGCTGAGAATTTGAAAAAGAATAAATCATAATAAACTCACGACTGTATGCAGGTATTTTGTACTTATGCACTCCCTTCATCGGTCCAAAAAACACGGCCCCCAGTTAACTTTTTCCCAATGACTTTTTCCTTTTTCTTAATTTTCTTTTTTCGTCCCGTTTATTTTCAATAATTTAAACAGGTCGACAATCAGGATTGGTGCCAACGAAAGACCCAACACCAAAAGCCAGTGCTTGCGGTCCATGCCTACAAAATTGAAGGCCTCGCGCACTCCTGGCAAAAGAATCACGGCCATGGCGAGTAAGGCGGAGATGAAAATGGCACCAATCAGCAACTTGTTTTTCAATGGGTTAATAAAAAATGATGAAAGCACGTTCGAATGTAGGTTGCGCACATGCACCAGTTGGGCAAAAGCCAAGGTGGCAAAAGCCATGGTTTGCCCCAATTGGATGCCTCCGTCGCGCAAACCGATGAGGTAAGCAACCAGGGGCAATGTGCCGATCATTATTCCCTGATAAACGACCCTCCAGATCATGCCTTTGGTCATTATTCCTGACTTGGTATTATGGGGTTTCTTTTTCATGATATCCGGTTCGGCCGGGTCGACGCTCAGCGCCAATGCAGGCAGGCTATCGGTTACGAGGTTGATCCACAAGATATGGATGGGCAACAGTGGGGCCCCCAGGTTAAAAATTGAAGTAATCAGCAGAAGGAAAATTTCGCCTACGTTTGTCGAAAGCAAGAATTGAATGGATTTCAAGATATTGGCATAGATCCTTCGGCCTTCTTCTACTGCCAAAACAATGGTTGCAAAATTATCGTCGGTAAGCACCATGTCTGATGCACCCTTGGCTACATCGGTGCCTACAATTCCCATTGAGGTGCCAATATCGGCCTGTTTCAGTGCAGGGGCATCGTTCACTCCATCGCCAGTCATTGCAACAATCTCGTTATGTTTTTGCCAGGCTTTTACAATCCGAACTTTATGTTCAGGGGCCACACGGGCGTACACCGAATATTTTTTAACATTTTCTTCAAGCTCTTCATCGCTGATTTTTTCAAGCTCGGTACCGGTTATGGCCAAGTCACCTTCTTGGTAAATACCTATTTCACGGGCAATTGCCATGGCGGTGCTTTTGTGGTCGCCGGTAATCATTACCGTGCGTATACCAGCGGTGTGGCATTTGGCCACTGCGGCCACTGCTTCGGGCCGTGCCGGGTCGATCATGCCTACCAGACCAATAAAAACAAGATTGCTTTCCAGGTCGTTGGTGTCGATGCCTTCATTCGATCCAGGGAGGTCTTTGTAAGCCAGGGCCAATACGCGGAGGGCGTTGTTGGCCATTTTTTCGTTCAAGTTGCGGATCTTTTCTAAATCGTAATCGTTCATTGGCTTCACTTTGCCTTCGATTTGAATGTCCGGGCATACCCTCAGAATTTCATCAAGACCTCCTTTTACATTAACCCTCAGATTATTGTTGTCGATAGAATTTACAGTGCTCATCCGCTTCCTTTCCGAATCGAAAGGAATTTCGGCCACACGTGGATATCGGTTTTCCAGGACATCTTTTTTAACGCCATTACGGAAACCAAATTCAACAAGGGCTGTTTCGGTTGGATCGCCAAAATACTCGTAGCGATTTTCTCCCATCAGCCTCATTTTTGCGTCGTTGCAAAGCACTGCGGCAGTGATGAGCAGTTCTTTTTCTCCGGTCAGGGTGGCATTGTATGACTCATCATGATTTTCGGGATTGAAATTGACAACGGTTTCCACTACGGTCATTTTATTTTGGGTAAGCGTTCCTGTTTTGTCGGAACAAATCACGGTGGCGCTTCCCAGGGTTTCAACCGAGGGCAGGGTGCGAATAATGGCATTTTTCTTTACAAGACGTTGAACCCCAATGGCCAGCACCACGGTCGAAACAGCTGGTAGTCCTTCGGGAATGGCAGCAACAGCCAGCGACACCGCGGTCATGAACATGCTTAATACCGAATTTCCGTAAAGGATTCCGACAATAAAAATAATGGCACAAATAGCGAGGGCCGTAATTCCCAGGATTTTACCCAATTGTTCGAGGCGCTTGCTCATCGGAGTTTCGGTTTCCATGGTTTGCTGAAGCATTCCGGCAATTTTGCCCACTTCAGTGTTCATTCCGGTGCCCACCACGATCCCGCGACCTCGTCCATAGGTAACAATGCCGCTCGAAAAAACCATATTGGTTAAATCGCCCAGCGAGATGTCTTCTCCTAAGAGGGTTTCAGTAAATTTATCAACTGGTACCGATTCGCCAGTCAACGACGATTCCTGTACCTTCAGGTTCACCGCTTCAATGAGCCTGAGGTCGGCGGGAATGATGTCGCCAGTTTCGAGAATTACGAGGTCGCCGGGAACAAGGTCGTTGGTAGGTACATCTTTGCTCTCTCCATTTCGAACAACCATGGTATTGGGTGCCGAGAGTTTTTTCAAGGCTTCGAGCGACGATTCGGCTTTATTTTCCTGATAGGCCCCGATGAATGCGTTCACGATCAGTATTCCTAAAATAATGAAGGTATCGAGAAGTCCTTCTCCTTCCATGACCCCCACGACCCCCGAAATGGCTGCAGCAATCAGCAACACGATGATCATGAAACTTTTAAATTGCGAAAGGAACATCAAAATGAACGGTTTTTTCTTCTTTCCCTGAATCTGGTTTGCACCGTATGTAACAAGTCGCTTTTTAACTTCATCATCCGAAAGCCCCTCGATAGCAGATGTTTCCAGATTCTCTTCGACTTCTTTTATGCTGAAATTATAATAGTTTTTCATTTTTTCGTTTTATTAATCTCCCTACTTTGATATTTTTAAAATTTCTGCAAATTAAGGAAATAATTGTTTTCACTTTAGTAACAGAAGTCATTCAATTTGTCCCTCATCTCAATTCAATTTAATTTCTATTTTTGGTTGATGCCATTTCTTCCTTATGCGGAACTTGTATATAATAAAAAATGATTAAATTGCCGACACGGATGTCCGATTGCAATTAACAACAGTTTTTTTTAAAGTCAATAATTACAACAAGTTGGCTCATTGTCTGGTTTATAAAAGGCGATAAAACATGGAACACACAGGAAAAACAGGCCTTGCCGGTTTTAGCGAATTCTTCAGCAACAGCCTGGCAATGATGCTGCTCATCGATCCTGAAACGCACCAAATTGTCGATGCAAACAAAGCAGCTGAACAATTTTATGGCTGGAGCAAGCCACAACTCACTTCGATGAAGATCGAAGACATCAACACTTTATCGCTTGAGGAAATTAACATTGAAATTAAACGAGCAAGAAGTCAACAACGAAGTTACTTCTGTTTCAGGCATCGCAAGGCCAACAACACGATAGTGCCGGTAGAGGTGTTCAGCAGCAGGGTTGTATTGAATGGCAAAGATTACTTGCATTCAATTGTTTACGATTGTATTGAAAAAGAAAATGCAAAAGAAAGGGTCAGCCAGAACGAATATTTTTTGCGTTTGTTTGTTGAACATGCCCCGGCAGCAATAGCCATGTTCGATACCGAAATGAAGTACATTATTGCAAGTAAGCGTTATATTGACGATTATCGCTTAAATGGGCAAGAACTGGCAGGGCACTCTCATTACGAAATATTTCCAGAAATCGGGGAGCGATGGAAAGCCATTCACCACCGCTGCCTTTCAGGAGAAACCCTTAAAGAAGAAAGCGATCCATTCCCAAGACCAGATGGCGCCATTGACTGGGTGCGTTGGGAAATCATCCCCTGGCTTCAACCCGATGGAAAAGTTGGCGGCATTATCCTGTTCTCGGAAGTCATTACAAAAGAAGTAAATGCAACCTTATTCATCAAAGAAAACGAAGAAAGATACCGTTATCTCTTTGAAAAAAACCCACTACCCATGTGGATTTTCGACATCCACAGCCTCATGTTTCTGGAAGTAAACAATGCGGCAATCGAACAATATGGCTTCACAAGAGAGGAGTTTCTAAGCATGACCATAAACGATATCAGGCCATCCGACAATCAAGCGCGATTAAAAGAGCACCTCAACCAAACACGCCATTCACTCAACAAAGCAGGGATCTGGCGACATTATACCAAAAACAAGGAAATAATTTATGTTGAAATCATTTCACACCTTATCGATTTTGGAGGGAAAAAAGCACGAATGGTGCTTTCGAACAATGTAAGCAAAAGGGTTGAAGCCGAAAACAAGCTCAATCACAGCCACAACCTCATGCGCTACATCATCGAGCACAACAGCAGCGCGGTTGCTGTTCACGATAAAAACCTCAATTACGTGTACGTTAGCCAAAGTTACCTAAAACAATATGAGGTGAAAGAAAAAGACATTATCGGGAAAAACCATTATGATGTATTCCCCGACCTGCCTCAAAAATGGCGCAACGTGCATCAACGGGCATTAAAAGGTGAAGTACTGAATGCCGATGACGATATATATTTTCGCTCCGACGGGACACAGTTCTGTACCCGCTGGGAATGTCGCCCATGGTACGAATCGGAAGGAAAGATCGGCGGAATCGTAATCTATACCGAGGTGATCAACGAACGAAAAGAACGGGAACTGGAAATAAAACAATTCAATTCACGGCTCGAAAAATTGGTACAAGCCCTGCAGGAACTTACCGTTGCCCAAACGGTCGAAGATGTCCAGCGGATTGTGGTACAATCGGCCAGAAAATTAATTGGCGCCGATGGGGCTGCAGTAGTGTTCAGGGAAAAAGACCAATGTTATTACGTAGCCGAAGATGCCATTGCCCCCCTTTGGAAAGGAAAACATTTTCCGATCAATAGTTGTGTCAGTGGCTGGGTAATACAATCCAAACAAGCCGCCATCATCCCCGATATTTATGCCGATAAACGGGTGCCCCATGAAGATTATCGGCCTACTTTCGTGAAAAGCCTTGCCATGGTGCCCATTAACATCAACGGGGCTATCGGGGCCATTGGCAACTATTGGAACCATCATTATAAAGCTTCCGAAATTGAAGTCGATTTGCTGCAAACCCTGGCCGACTCGGCATCACGTGCCCTTGAAAACATCCAGTTGATGAATCAGATAGAACAAAAGGCCGTGGAACATACCCGGCGACTTGAGGCAGCCTTCCTGGCCAACATGAGCCACGAAATACGAACCCCCATCAACTCCATCATGGGTTTTTCGAGCTTGCTGCCCGAAGAAGACAATAAAGAACTGATCGATATGTATGCCGGTCAAATCGTGCGCAATTCAGAACATCTTGTAAACATCATCGATGGTATTGTATTATATTCACGACTCCAAGCGAACATGTTAGAATACAACCCGTTAGAATTCAATATTTTTGACATGCTGATGCAAATAAAACAAAGCTATTGCCCACCATGCGAAAAACTGGGTATCGAATTTCGTATTGTTTTTTCGAAGAAAAATAATCCCCTCATTAAAACCGACTACGAAAAATTAAAAATGGTGTTCAACAACCTGCTTGCCAATTCTTTCAAATATACCCTAAGCGGTGAAATCCAAATTGGAGCAAAAACAAACAGAAAAAATATCGAATTTTACATAAGCGACACCGGGATCGGCATACCCAAACACGAAATTCCAAGAGTTTTCGATCGATTTTTCAGGGGAAGCAACACCCGAAAGGAGACCGTACCCGGTACCGGCTTAGGTTTACCCATTGTAACCGAGATAATTAAAATACTTAACGGGAAAATTTGGATTGAAAGTGAAGAAGGAAAAGGATGCACGGTGTTTTTTTCACTCCCGAAAAATAAAAAGTAAAAAATCAAGGTCCATGAGCAACACACATGATAGGATGGCTACCAATCGGGATATGATCCAAAACCTGGAGCTTTCGAACCTCAAGCTCAGGGCCATCATCGAGCAGGCAGCAGAAATGCTCTTCTTGCTCGACATGGAAGGACATATTGTAGAAGTAAACCGGGCCGCAATCAAGCATACAGGGTATTCCGCCGAAGAACTGCTGTCGCTTTCCATTTTCGACATCGACCGGGAAGCCAAGGAGAGGCTCGATAAGAGCAAAATTTGGAGTTCTCTTGAAAACATGGCCAGCAAAACCATCGAAACCACCCATTGGCGAAAAGATGGAACAAGCTATAACGCGGAAGTTTCGATCGGAAAAATTGTCATTGGAAAAGAAGAGTTTATTCTGGGATTGAGCAAGGACATCACTGAAAGAAAACGCATTGAAAAAGAGCTGAGCGAATCGGGGATCAATGCCCGCGCCATCATGGAAGCCACCAACGACCTGCTTTTCCTTTTAAACCGCGATGGGTTGGTGATCGACACCAACGAAGCCCACGCCAGACGTTTGAATACTACCCGCAAGGAACTGATTGGAAAAAATGTTTTCGAGTTACTTCCCGAGAAAATTGCCAAAGAACGAAAAAAACTGATTGAAACCGCTCTCACTAAATGCGAACCAATTACCGGTGAAGATTTCAGGGCAGGATATTGGAACGAATACTGCATCCATCCCGTTGTATTAGAAGGTCAAAACCCCAACAGGGTCGCTGTATTCACGCGCGACATTACTGAAAAGAAAAAAATACAACAAGAATTGGCAGAAAACTTTGCCTTGCTCCGGATTGCCGGCAACTCGGCCAAATTTGGTGGCTGGGCTTATGATGTGGAAAAAAACATTTTAACCTGGTCGGAACAA
>CAZSIK010000141.1:0-544 GCA_964606515.1 uncultured Prolixibacteraceae bacterium | reverse complement strand
CCATGAAACCCCCGAAAATTTTCAGCCTAATATTGAAAATGGAATTCTCTTTTATGTTCCCGAGTGGCGCGAAAAAATCACTGAAGTATTTACCCGCTGTGTCGGGGAAGGGATTTCGTACAACGAAGAAATGGAAATTCTTACGTACAAGGGGAACCGGATATGGGTGCGCGCTACCGGTGAAGCTTTCCGTAACAAAAAAGGAAAAATAGTGAAGGTTCATGGCGCATTTCAAAACATCAACGAAAGAAAACTGGCGCAGGAAGCCCTCCGGCAAAGCGAAGAAAAACTAAAAAAATTTGTTGCCGCTAAGGATAAACTTTTTTCTATCATCTCGCACGACCTGCGTAGCCCGTTTTCTACCCTAGTGAGCCTTTCTGAACTAATGGCCGACGAACAGACCCGTTTCACCATCGACGAATACAAACAATATTCCCTGGCCTTGAACAAAACGGCCCAAACCACCTTCGACCTCCTCGAAAACCTGCTCGAATGGTCGCGCTTCCAACAAGGTATTATTCCCTTTATGCCTGAGAAGATAGAA
>CAZSIK010000140.1:0-10816 GCA_964606515.1 uncultured Prolixibacteraceae bacterium | reverse complement strand
CTTGTAAAGAATTACGGGATTATGGGGGCTGCCTTGTCGTGGTTTTCAATCTTGTTTCTTTTTACACCTGTTTATAATTGCATCGTCTATAGGAAGTTTGTTAATTCAAACTGGTTGAAATGGTATCTCCGGGATACTTTAGTTCCCATGCTGTTTATTCTTGTTGCAGCCGCCCTGTTTTACGAACTGAAAAAACTTTTGGGCCTCAATAGTGGTTTGACAATGGTATATGCACTGGTTACCGGTTCGCTTACCCTGGTGGGTTCGCTTTTCCTGTTCATTAAAGACTTCCTCGCCCGTATTAAACTAATCACCAACAGTTTCAAATTTTAATTTATTGTTTATGACACAAATCAAGCCCCCTCTATTGTCGATCATCATTCCAACCAAAAACCGTTATAAAACCCTTTTCCCGGTTACCGAAGCCATCCTTGGCCATATTAAATCCACGGATTTTGAACTCATTATCCAAGACAATTCTGATTCGAACCAAGAAGCCATAGTATATTATTCAAACACCCCCGACCCCAGGATCCGCTATTATTATCAGGAGGGAGGGCTCTCTATTTCTGAAAACACGATTTTGGCCATCGAAAAAATCAGGGGAACCTATGCCATCTTTATAGGCGACGACGACTTGGTTTCGCCCCATATTGTTGAAATCACACAAAAACTGGCCTCGATTGGTGGCAACGGGCTGATCTATACTCCAGCCAATTATTGGTGGGACAGCGTGAATTTTCTTAAAGAAAACTACTATTATAAGAAGAAAGCGCTTTGGATCCCCGGCAAACTTGCTTCCCGTTTTGTCGCGAAAAATTCGTGCGATGAACTCAATTTCGTGTTGGCCAAGGGGGCCATCGGGTATTACCAAATGCCCCGGTTCTATCACGGGATTATTAAGACCGAAGCCTTAGGAGCCATCAAAAACCGTATCGGGACCTACCTTTCGGGTTCCTGCCCCGACATTGCGCTGAGCACTTCGCTGGCCTTCGTGGTCGATCGGTATTATTATGTTGATTATCCGGTATCGGTATTTGGGGCTTCAGGAAATAGTGGCGGGGGCTGGACTGCCAATAAAACCCACTTCGGAAAAATTGAAGATCAAAAGTTCCTTCAGAAAGGGATCATCGATCGCTGGGATCCCAATATACCATTAATATGGTCGGAAAGAACCATTTACCCTCAAACAGTATATGAAACCTTGAAAGCCTTTGGCAGTAAGCTGAGCATCAACTATGTGGCATTTTATGCCTCGATGCTCGCCAACGAACGTTTTTTATACCGCTATTGGGTTCCAAAAGTGAAGGCTTTCTGTAAAGGAAATCCTGTATCGTTTTTAAAGATCATGCTTAGCTACCTGAAAATTTCAACAGGGATCAGAATTTCGAATGTAAAAAAGAGGACCCGTTCGTTTGGCTATACTGTAGTGCACAATCAATCGGTATTCGAATGCATGGATACCCTTGCAAAAGTCAAATTTGAAGAAGAACAATAAATTGGGACCATGGAACTGAGTGCAGAAAAAGATGATGGTAGGAAAACGGTTGGGAGCATTATCGTGATGTTCTCGGTATTTGCCGTGATCAGCTTTTTCTATGCCTTGTTTACCCGAAGTTTCAATGGTGATTTTATCGATCGCCGGGCCAAACTGAATTTCCTTTTATTATTAATCAACCTCATTATCACCTTATTGCCTCTTTTCATGCTATGGATGGCATACCGTTATTTCAAGAAGAAGCCGATAAACCGGATTGTACCCATCCCATTGAAACCCTTCGAGTATTTTGTTTATATTGTTCTGATTCTCAACTTAGTGGTAACTCTGGCCTTTGGGGTAGGAGTAGCTACTGTTGAGTTTTACGAAGCCCCGCCCATGATCAAGCCCTTTATCCAGGTATTGAACCGGATCGATTTTGTATATACCAGCCTCTTATTCATTCTGCTCAGCGACAATAAAAAAGCCATCTACCGCACCACTGCCCTCATTATTACAATCAGTATCCTGAAAGCAAGCATCGGAATTTTCCTTTTTATTTTCATGGTATTGGCTTTAAAGTATTATCCTCAGGTCAAAGAATTTATCAGGACAAGAAAAAAAGTATTGTTGGTGGTGTTGGTACTTGCCCCGTTTTTTATTCAAAGTTTATATGAAATCAGGGATCAGTTGCGGGCCGATGATGTGCACCGGCAAGAACTATCGGCCTCAAAATTTTTCTTTGGCAAACTCATTGGTCGCCTATCAAGTTTTTCCGATTCAGGAATCATCATCCAGGAAGGCTTGTATTTCGCGGTAAAGGCCAAATCGCTCGATCCGTATTACTATCAAAAACAAGCCATTGGAGGGGTCCTTGGCGCTGCCTTTTTACCCGAGGTACGGCCCGAGTTCCTGATGATTCGCATACTTGATGGAAAACCCAACGAACGGGTGGCCTTCATGTGTGGCACCCAAGGCAACCTGATGATTTCCTTTTTAAAATCGCCCAGGGTTTTCCTGTTCAACTTGCTTACCCTGGCACTGATGGTGGTGCTTACTTTCAGTCTTACTCGCATTTTGGGTTTCAGTAATTCGACCGAATTTGCAGCCATCCTGCTTATTTATCCACTCATCAGCGGAGTAGCCAACGAAATGTCGATGGTGGTGTTTACCAGCTTCTTTTTTGTACTCTTGTTCCTTTTCATCAACGCGGGTATGATTTCTAAACCCGCTACAGCCCAGGTTCAGGCCAGGAATCAATAAAAACCCATAATCCATTATTTCACTTTTAGTTATTTTCAACTAAACGGCTTTTAAAACATGATTACAATCATCGATACCATTCGGCATTCGGAGGAACATACGCCGATCAATGCCGCGTTCTCGACCATCGTGAGCAAGATATGGCCCGACGAGGAACTTGACCTTTATTTTCAATCCAGGCATGTTGGCAATGTGTCGCGCATCATGGAAAGAAACCAGGTGCCCCTCAGCCCCTTCCATTTTCATAAAATTTTTGTTTTGCCCCACCACAATAACCCAATTAAAATATTTGCCTGCTACCTGATTTCGTTGCACCAAGACCTCAGGTTATTGATCAACGCTAAACCCGGTCCGGTATTTTTTCTTTCGGCTAATCCGTTTTCGCTGTATTTTATCAAATGGGTGAACCTTTTAGTGAAAAAAAACGTAAGTGTGGTTTTGCATGCTGAACTTGAATACCTCAATAAGGAAAACGATAAACTGCACCGTTTCCCCAACAACCTGATGCGAAAATGGTACCGTATGGTATTCTGGAAAATGCTGAAACCGAATTTCAGGTACATCGTTCTTGGTGAAAACATTTTCAACAACGTAAAAAAAGTAAAGGAAGCACCCTTCCCTGTCGACCGTTTTGTGGTAATCGACCATCCCTACTTCTACCCCAGGCAGAATCGTGAGCAAGTAATTGATTTTGTAGCAACAAGCACTTTGAATGTGGGAACAATAGGGCACATGGCCGTGGCCAAAAATTCACATTTGATTTTCGAATTAGCCAATGCACTTGGAAACGAAGTCGATGCCGGCAAGGTTTCGTTCAGAATTATTGGCAACTTGTCGGCATGCATGAACCCATACATGAATTCAAGAGTTAGTATTTTGAGCAACAAGAGCTTCATGCCCAGGGTGGCCTTCGAGGAAGGTGTTCAAGCCTTGGCTTATATCTTATTTTTCTATTCCGATTCCCAGTACCAATTCATAGCCAGCGGGGTATTTTTCGATGCAGTAGCTTTTGAAAAACCGATAATCGCCCTCAGGAACAGCTTTTTCGAGCACTATTTTAAGCGTTTTGGAGACATCGGGTTCTTGTGCCACTCGGTCGACGAGATGGTTTCGGTTTTACGAAATTTCGATTCCCAACGCTATCAAAACCAAGTAAACAATATTCGACTTTTAAAAGAAGAACTTTCTCTCGACCAAATCGCACTAAGCCTGAAAAAACAAATTAAGCGATGAAGGTACTGATCGATTTTTCACAAATTCCCCTCAACAAGGTAGGGGTTGGGGTTTATGCCTTCAACCTGATTAAAGAACTTGAAAAGATTGATTCAAAAAATGAATATTTTATTGTAATTCAAGATGATGACCCTTGTTTTTACTTCATAAAAAAAGAAAATTTTCATTTCATAAAAATTAAAAGCAGCTTGTTCCGGGTTTTTCCGTTGAGGGTGATGATGGAGCAAGTTTTTTTACCCTGGTTAATCCTCAAACATCGGATCCAGTTGGTGCATTCGCTGCATTACTCGTTTCCTTTACTTTCTTTTGGGGCAAAGCGGGTGGTTACGGTCCACGATCTTACTTTTTTCCTTTTTCCCGAATTGCATGTATTGATCAAGCGCTATTACTTCAGGTGGTTCACCCTTCTGGCTTCAAAAATGAGCCACCAGATTATTTGCGTTTCCGAATCGACCAGAAACGACCTGTTACGGTTTACCCATGCAAAACCGGAGAAAACAAAAACGATTCATCTGGGAATTGACAAGGAAATCCCTGTATTTAGTCAAAATGAAAAGCAAGCTATTTTCGAACGGTTTCAAATCGATCCGATAAAGAAGATGATCCTCTTTATCGGTACCCTTGAGCCCAGGAAGAACATCTCGAACCTCATCAGGGCGTTTGGCTTGTTCGACAAACAAGAACCAGGTTATCAACTGATTATTGTAGGTGGCAAAGGTTGGTATTTCCACGAGATGTTCGAACTGGCAACACAGCACAACAATAACAACATTGTTTTTACCGGTTACGTAAGTGAAAGTGAGAAGCAGTTGCTCCTTTCCTCGGCCGAATTGTTTGTTTATCCTTCGGTATACGAAGGTTTTGGCATTCCAGTACTTGAAGCCATCCTGCATCAGCTGCCCACCATTACAAGTAATCTATCGTCGTTACCTGAAGTGGCCGGCCAGGCAGCCTTGTTAATCGACCCGACCTCGGTACACGAGTTGGTGGATGCATTATTACGGCTGGCCCATCATCCGGATGATAAAAAATTTTTATCGGATAAATGTTTTGCTCAATTGGAGAAATTTTCATGGAGCAAAACCGCACAAGAAACTATATCTTTGTACCATTCTTTATTTTAATAATGATGATTAATATTTCAATTGTTGTTTACAATCAGTTTTATCACGAGGTAGTCTCTATCGTTCAGCAAAGTACCCTTTCGAAATGTGTGCGTAATTTGTATATTATCGACAATTCAAAGAATTACAATAAAGAATTGGCTACGATGCCAGGAGTTACTTACATCTTCAACAACAAGAACTTAGGCTATGGGCCGGCCCACAATATCGCCATCAGAAAATCAATAGAAGAAAGGGTGAAATACCATCTTGTACTCAATCCCGATGTATACTACGAGAGCGATGTGTTGGAAAAACTGCTCGATTATATGGATGCAAATCCTGATGTAGGCTTGATTAACCCACTGATTAAATACAACAATGGCGACACCCAATTTCTCTGCAAACTGCTTCCTACTCCGCTGGGGCTCACCTACCGACTGATCAGTCCGATAAGAAGTTGGCTCGAACGCAGTAACCACCGATATGAACTGCGTTTTTCAGGATACGATCAAACAATGGAAGTACCTTCGCTTTCGGGCTGCTTCATGTTGTTGCGTTCCGATGTATTGAAAGAGATCGGATACTTTGATGAACGGTATTTTATGTACTGTGAAGATGTTGATTTATGCCGCCGTATCGGGAAAGTATCCAAAACGGTATTTTATCCCGGTGCTTCCATCATCCATTATTACAGCAAAGGATCGTACAAGAATCCGAAACTGCTTTTCTTCCATATTACTTCGGCCTTTAAGTACTTTACCAAATGGGGTTGGATTTTCGATATGGAAAGAAAAAAGATTAACCGGGAAGCACTAAAAAGATTGGGGTATTATCAACAGAAATAAAATCGGATCATAAAATAACCAGAACGGTCACTGGGTTAATTGGGTTCCATATAAAAACAACCCCCTGCCATTTTCTGAAGCCTTAACAGGATCAGAAAATGGCAGGGGGTTATTTTTTCATAATAGTTTTGTAATAAAACAAAAATCCAAACCTAGAGAAACCGTTTTATGGTTTTAAAACGAAAATCCAAACGTGGGGAAACCGTTTTACAGCGTTAAAACGAAAATCCAAAAATAGAATTTTATTCAATCCATTTTGAAACCTCGTCGAGGCTTGGGTTTTTCAGTTCCAGTTTATTCTTCTTATTGTAGCCGCAAAGCTCCTGATGCAATTTAGCGGCTTTATCAACCTCTTTCAGCTTTGAAACGGTTTTGAATCCCAACTTTTGAAGCGGCTCGTACCATTCCTCCGGTATTCCGACAGCAGCATACTTTTCTTTTGTATCGACCTGGATCACTTTCTCGGGCTTCATCTGCGGAAAAAGGAGAACATCCTGGATTGAGACCTGGTTGGTCATCAGCATGCACAGCCGGTCGATGCCAATTCCCATGCCCGAGGTAGGTGGCATGCCGTACTCAAGTGCCCTCACAAAATCGAGGTCGATAAACATCGCTTCGTTGTCGCCCTTTTCCGAAAGCTTCAATTGATCCTGAAAACGTTCCAACTGGTCGATCGGGTCGTTTAACTCGGTATAGGCATTGCAAAGCTCTTTCCCGTTGACCATCAACTCGAAGCGCTCGGTAAGTTCGGGATTCGAGCGGTGTTTCTTGCACAAAGGCGACATCTCGACCGGGTAGTCGGTAATGAAGGTAGGTTGTATGTAGCTGCCCTCGCATTTCTCGCCAAATATTTCGTCAATAATCTTTCCTTTACCCATGGTTTCGTCGATTTCGACACCAATTGTTTTGCAAACCTCGCGCAACTGGGTTTCATCCATCCCGTTGATGTCGATTCCTGTATGCTCCTTTATTGAATCGAGCATACTGATCCGTTTGAAAGGCCTCTTAAAGTCGATCACTTTGTCGCCCACGGTAACCTGAGTGGTACCATGCAGGGCCAGAGCCACCTTTTCGATCATTTCTTCGGTAAAATCCATCATCCATAGGTAGTCCTTGTAGGCAATATAAATTTCCATAACAGTGAACTCGGGGTTGTGGGTACGGTCCATGCCCTCGTTCCTAAAATCTTTTGCAAACTCATAGACCCCTTCAAAGCCACCCACGATCAGCCGTTTAAGGTATAACTCGTTGGCAATCCTGAGGTACAGGGGAATATCAAGTGCATTGTGGTGGGTAACGAAAGGACGGGCTGCTGCTCCTCCGGGTATCGATTGCAAAATAGGTGTTTCCACTTCGAGGTACCCCCTTTCGTTGAACAGTTGGCGCATGGTGGAAATAATGGTGGTGCGTTTGCGAAACACCTCGCGCACCTGAGGGTTCACCACCAGATCGACATAGCGCTGACGATAGCGCATCTCGGGATCGGTAAAGGCATCGAAGGTTTTGCCATCTTTCTCCTTCACGATGGGTAAAGGCCGTATCGACTTGCTCAAAAGGGTCAATTCTTTAACATGAAGGGTTATTTCGCCCATTTGCGTTATAAAAATGAAGCCTTTGGCACCTACAATATCACCTATATCGAGTAACTTTTTAAAAACCTCATTGTACAAGGTTTTATCTTCACCCGGACAGATTTCATCGCGGTTAATATACCACTGCAGCCTGCCGGTTTCGTCCTGGATTTCAGCGAAGGAAGCTTTGCCCATCACCCTGATGCCCATGATCCTTCCGGCCATCGACACTTCCTGAAAATGATTCAGCTCCGGGTTGTATAATTGTCTGATTTCATTACAACTGGCGTTTGTTTCGTACATGGCTGCAGGATAGGGGTTGATCCCCAACTCACGAATCTTGTCGAGCGAATTGCGCCTTACTACTTCCTGTTCACTTAATTCCCTAATACTCATTTCGAAACTTTTTAAAAAATTTCGGCAAAGATAAGAAGAATTGCTAAAACCTTGGCCGGCAAAAATGGCTAGGCAGGTATTTTGCATGTTATTGGGAATTATTTATAGCTTTCCAGCAAGGTATGCTGGGTTTTCAGGACATACAGGACAATCAGGATCTTGAGAACAATTTTTTTTACCCTGTGACTTATTCCCTTTCTCTTCTTCCTTTTTCCTTTATTCCCTTCCTCCTTTCCTCCTTAATTCCCTTATAAATCAAGCACTATTAAATTTTAATTAACCAGCATTTTATCATTCATTTAATTAATCAAGCAAGCAAAATTGGAAACATTGTTTAAAAAAAACAGTAACCCAATACATTTCTTCTGTTTATGAGTCGCATCAGGCTTGTTTAAAAAAAAGATGATTGCTCAATTTAAAATTATTTTTTGTTGAGGGGGGTTTTCTTATCTTTGAGGCATCAAAGTGCAATACATTATGGAATAATGATTGAAAAAGTTTGGAATTTTAAAGACCCGGGTGACATAAATGATGTAAAGCACTTGTCGGCTAAGCTAAACGTCGATATGACGATTGCCAACTTATTGGTACAAAGAAATATCCGCACATACGACGAGGCAAAGGCTTTTTTCAGGCCGCGCCTTGCTGATTTGCACGATCCTTTTCTGATGAAGGACATGGATAAGGCAGTTTTGCGGTTACGGCAAGCAATAGAACGACAAGAGCGGGTGCTGATTTATGGCGACTATGATGTGGACGGAACCACATCGGTAGCAATGATGTACCTGTTTTTGAAAGACAAAATCAGCGACTTGGATTATTACATCCCCGATCGTTATTCCGAAGGTTACGGCATTTCGCCCAAGGCAATCGAGTATGCTGCCAACAACCACTATTCGCTGGTTATTGTGCTTGATTGCGGCATCAAAGCCATTGAAAAAATTGCTTATGCCCGCACCCGTCACCTCGATTTTATTATCTGCGACCACCATAATCCAGGCGATCGGATACCCGAGGCAGTTGCTGTGCTAGACCCCAAGCGCCCCGACTGTAGTTATCCTTATAAGGAATTATCGGGCTGTGGCGTTGGCTTTAAATTTCTTTTAGCCTATTGCATTACTTACGAAGAACCCGTACCCAAACTTTACGATCTACTTGATCTCGTAGTAGTAAGCATCGCATCGGATATAGTGCCGGTTACGGGCGAGAATAGGGTCCTGGCTTTTTACGGACTGAAAAAACTAAACACAAGTCCCAGTATTGGACTGAAAACCCTGATCAACCATTCGGGCATTGCCGGTTCCGAGATCTCGATCAACGATATCGTTTTCAAAATTGGGCCAAGGTTAAATGCTGCCGGAAGAATCGAACACGGGAAAAAATCGGTTAAGCTGTTGATTTGCGAAGACGAGAGCGAGGCCAACGAGATGAGCAACGAAATCAATTCGTTCAACGAAATCAGGAAATCGCTCGATCGGGACATTACGCAGGATGCCCTCGACATGATCAACAACAACGAAGATTTGTTGGGCCGCACAACTACGGTACTTTATAACCGCGACTGGCATAAAGGGGTTGTTGGAATTGTTGCATCGAGACTTACCGACTGGTTTTACCGGCCTACGGTGATCCTTACCGAATCGAATGGAATGGCCACTGGTTCGGCCCGTTCAGTAAAAGATTTCGACCTGTATGAAGCAGTCGATCATTGCAGCGACCTGTTGGAATCGTATGGAGGGCACATGTATGCAGCCGGATTGACCATGAAGTTGGAAAACGTGAGGAAATTTGCCGAACGGTTTGAAGAATTTGTCAAAAGAAGCATTTCTGAAAAACAAAAAGTACAAACCATTGATGTAGATTACAGGATTACCCTATCGGAAATTACCCCGAGATTCATGAGGATTCTCAAACAGTTTGAACCTTTTGGCCCACACAACATGACCCCTGTTTTTGTTACCGAAGATGTATACGATTCTGGAACAAGCCGTTTGGTCGGAAAAACATTGGAACATGTAAAACTCGACCTTTTCGAAATCAACCGGTCTTCATCGAAATATTCAGGCATCGCCTTCGGACAATCTGATAAATTTAGCATTATTGAATCGGGCATTCCTTTCGACATTTGTTATTCGTTGATGGAAAACGAGTTTAAAGGAAAAACCACGATCCAGTTGCTTGTAAGGGATATTAAAAAGAAGAACTATTGATTGGTCTACCAGCTTCCGCCAGCGCCTCCTCCACCAAAACTGCCACCTCCAAATCCGCCAAAACCACCGAAACTGTTTCCAGATCCACCACCAAAGCCTCCAAACGACCCCGATCCACTACTGAAATCATCGAAAAATCCAGAGTGTTTTCTTCCGGCTCCGTTCAATAAACCCAATGCCAACCAAAACGGTAAACTGCTTTTATTGCCAGCCGAGTAAAAACCACGCCGACGACGGCCAAAAATTGCTGGCAAAACCACGAATACCAAAACAAGAATGATAATGGGAGCTATGCCTGCCCCTCCACCTGAACCTTTTTTGGCATATTGCTGATAATCATATTCCCCTTTTGAAAGACTGATCAGGATATTGGTCGCGTTATCGATCCCCCCGATCATGTCGCCATTCTGGAAATAGGGAATGATGTCGTTTTCTACAATTTTCTTGGCCGTAGCGTCGGGTACTACCCCTTCAAGGCCATAGCCCACGGCAATGAATACCTGGCCACGGCTGTCGTTTGTTTTGGGTTTTATAAGAAGAACAATTCCATTGTCGAACTTTTCATTTCCAACGCCCCATTGTTCCCCTAATTTAAAAGCATAATCGGAGGGTTCATAGCCCTGGAGGTCATCAACAGTAACTACGGCTATCTGAGTAGAAGTAGCCGCGAAAAAATCGACCAACTTTTGTTCCAGGACCGATTCGCTATTTGGGT
>CAZSIK010000139.1:0-10851 GCA_964606515.1 uncultured Prolixibacteraceae bacterium | reverse complement strand
ACCTCTCTGGTACACAACTGGTGGAATGAGATCAAAAAATTTACCCCCTTTCTGAAAGCAGCAATCTATACCGGCACAACAAGGAAGAAAAATGAAATGGCTGGCGAAATGCTCGGGCGCTTTGATTTGATCCTTACTTCTTATGGGGTGGTTCGCAACGACATTGAAATGCTGAAAGAGCTTACCTTTAATTATGTGATCCTCGATGAAAGCCAGAACATTAAAAATCCAGAGTCGAAAACATTTCAGGCTGTTTGTGAACTGAAGGCGCGATCGAGGATGGTGCTAACCGGCACGCCGGTCGAGAATTCCCTTTCTGACCTTTGGGCTCAATTTCAGTTCATCAATCCAGGCTTGCTGGGAAGCCAGCATTTTTTTCGTTCGCGGTATCAAATACCGATCGAAAAAGAAGGCAATGAAGATCAGCAAAAAGAACTGAAAAAGTTAATCGGGCCGTTCCTCCTTCGTCGTACAAAAGAAGAAGTAGCCCAAGACCTGCCCCCATTAACCGAACAGTTGGTGTATTGTGAAATGGAAGAAGCGCAGCGCGAGGTTTATGAAAGTACCAAATCAGCCATCCGGAACAATTTATTAATCAGTATGGAAGGTGCCCTTCGCGATCGCTGGGCTTTTTTGGCCATACAAGCCATGACTCGTTTGCGACAATTAGCAAACCATCCATTGCTTGTAGGTGAAAAAGATTCAGGCTCCGGAAAATTCGAGGAGGTGATGGAGTTTCTTCATAACCTGATGGCCGAGCATCATAAAGTGTTGATATTTTCATCGTTTGTGAAACACCTAAAAATTTTCGAATCAGAATTCGTTAAGTTGAAATGGGGATACAGCATCCTAACAGGGAACACCCGCGACCGGAAAAAAGAAATTGACGAATTTCAGAACGACCGGGAAAAGAAAATATTCCTGATTTCGTTGAAGGCAGGTGGGGTAGGGCTAAACCTAACTGCGGCCGATTATATTTTCATTCTCGATCCCTGGTGGAACCCGGCTGCCGAGGATCAGGCTGTTAGTCGTGCCCATCGTATTGGACAGGAAAAGAAAGTGTTCGTGTACCGCTTTATTACTCAAGGGAGCATCGAAGAAAAGATGCTAGTCCTGAAATCGAAAAAAATGGCTTTGGCCGACCGTTTCGTGAACAGCAACAATCCCCTGAAGGCCATCAATAATCAGGAGTTACTCGAATTGTTTAATTGATCGCACAAGCTTTGGTCGTTTGCCGGCCTATTCTTCGGTGTTGATCTCTTCGATGCCCGTGTGCCTTTTCTTGTATTGACTGGGCGATTCGCCAAACAGTTCCTTAAACTGCCTGCTGAAATACCGGGTGTCGTTAAATCCGATATTCAGGGCGGCTTCGGAAACGTTATACCCGTTTTCGAGCATTTTGGCCGCGATTTTTAATTTTATCTGACGAAGGAATTCCACCGGACTGATCCCTGTTAGGGTTTTTACCTTGTTGTAAAACACGGTTCGGCTAACGCACGAAAATTCAGCCAGGTGGTTGATGGTCAATTCAGGATTGCCATAATTGTTTTCGATATATTTGACCAGGTTGTCCATGAATTCTTGGTCGCGCGAGGTAAATTTCAGGTCCGAAATCGAAACATCTTGTTTGTCACGGTATTTTCTCAATAAGAGTTTGCGCTGTTGTAACAGGTTGTTTACCATCGATTTCAGTACTCCCATATTAAAGGGTTTCAGCACGTAAGCTTCTGCCCCGGCTTCGATGCCGTCGATCTGATCATCGATTCCAATTTTGGCAGTGAGTAAGATTACAGGAATATGGCAGGTATCGAAATTCGATTTGAGGGTACGGGTCATTTCTATTCCATCCATCACCGGCATCATAACATCCGAAATGATCATGTCGGGGTGGCATTCGCAAGCCTTGTCAAGTCCTTCCTGGCCGTTGTGGGCAACCACTAATTGATAATTTTCCTCAAAAGTCGTTTCAATATAGTTGATAATTTGTGCATGGTCTTCGACAAGCAACAGCAAAGGTCTATCTTCCTTTATATCTTGGGTTGGTTCTTCCTTGTTTATTTCGGGCAGGTCGGGCATCAACTCGGAAAGTGGGGTGGGGATGAAGGGAGTGGGTGCTTTTGTGCTTTCAATGGTGATTAAGGGATTTTCCTTCAGGTGATGGTTCCCTTTCTTCAAGCAGATAATGAAGGTGGATCCAGTGGGATTATTGCCTTCAACGGTAATTTCTCCCCCATGAAGTTTGATTATTTCGTTCGACAGGTGGAGGCCAATCCCCGTTCCGGTACTCGACGAATTCAGGTCGGAAAGGATGGAGTAGCGTTCAAATAGTAAGGGAATATCCTTGGCTTGGATCCCTTTCCCGTGATCGGATATTTTCATAAAAACCTCGTTGGTGCTGGTCGATTCCTCAATGGTTACGGAAATAAGCTCGCCTTTTGGGGTGTTTTTAAAGGCGTTTGAAAGAATGTTGAAAACCACTGAATCCATTCGATTGGGGTCGATCCATAGGCTCGTTGGGGGCAATTGATTGTTGAAACGATAGTCGATTCCTTTGTGTTGGGCATAAGCTTGAAAGTTCTCGAAAATTTCTTTCGCAAAGGCTCCTATTTCCACCGGGGCGATATGCAGGTTCATTTTCTGGTTTTGTGCTTTGCGGAAATCGAGCAACTGGTTTAATAGATGAAGCATCCGCTTGCCATTTTTTTGCATCAACTGAAGCGGGTTCTTGAATTTTTCGGGAAGTGAGCGATCGGAAAGTACATCTTCAATAGGGCCGAGGATCAGGGTGAGCGGGGTCCTGATCTCGTGCGAGATATTGGTGAAAAACTGAAGTTTCACTTCGTTTACCGCTTTTTCGATTTTCAGCTGGTTCCGGTAACTGTAAATGCCCAGAATGATCCTGCTGGCAATAAAAATCAAGAGTATCGAAAGCGTGAGGTACACTATGTAGGCCCAGGTACTATGCCACCAAGGGGGAAGGATCTCGATTTGCATCGAGGTTTCGTTTTCGTCCCATTGACCATTCCAGAGAGCGGCTTTTACTTTAAAGATGTATTCTCCTGGTTTGAGGTTGGTATACGTCGCCTTGCGGTCGGAACCCACATAATTCCAATTTTTATCGAAGTTTTCAAGAATATAGGCGTATTGAATTTTCGATTCATCAAGATAATTCAACGCCGAGTACTCGAGGCTGAAGCTCGATTGCTTGTGTTTTAATACGAGGTTTTCGGTATACGCAATCGATTTCTTCAGCGGGGTCCCTTTTGTGTTCACCCCAACAGGAATATTGAAAAGCTGAAAATTGGTAAAAGTAACCTTCGATTGGATTTTTCTGGGATGGATAATTTCAGGATTTACTACCTCGAAACCTTTGCTGTGGCCAAACAACAACCTCCCATCGTGCATTTTTTCACAGGTATTTTCCGAGAACCCGTTCGAACGTAAGCTGTTCGATTTGTTGAAGTTTTCGAAGCTCATTGTTTTAGGGTCGAATCTTGATAGCCCGTTCTCGGTACTGAACCAAAGGAAGCCCTGATTGTCTTCGAGTATCCCGTACACTTCATCCTTGCATAAACCCATCGATTCGTCAAAAACTTCAAAAAGGAAGGTTGAATCCTTGCTCAGGGTCAGTCGGTTAATGCCTCCTCCAAAGGTGCCGAGCCACAAAGCCCCACGCGAATCTTCCTGTATATGAACTACATCGTTGTATACCAAGCTGTTTTTGTCTTCGGGATTATGAATGAAATTTCTGAAGGTGATCGTTTCAGGAAGAGCCGCGGCAAGGTTGGCCAGGTTCAGCCCAAATACGGTGGCGACCCAAAGGTTTCCATTTGAATCGACAAACAGGTTGCGGACCTGGTTGCTTGAAAGGTTTGAATTCGATGTATTGATTGAGCGGAACTGTAATTGGTCGTAACGATCCAGGGAGGTACAGCAAATTCCACCTCCGTAGGTACCCACCCAAACATTACCTTGATGGTCTTCTTTAAGAGAATAAATATTGTTATCGGAAAGCGAGTGCCGATCACCGGGCTTATGTCGGTAGTGAATCCATTCGATTTTTGAATAATCGGTCGAAATGCCTTTTACGGGGTATTTCGAAACCGCGATCCCATCGCCTTTCGACCCCAACCAGATGTGCCCTTTTGAATCGCGCAACAGGGCATACAGGTTATAAACAGGATTGGTTTTCGATTCGAAGGGATTTCGCACGTTAGGCCTGATCGGCTTAAAATCTTGATCGTATACTAATACATCGCCTCCTTTGGTTGCCACCCAAATATTCCTGTTGGCATCCTGCATGATGGCCCTGACAATATTTTCAACAAAATCGTCGTAACGATTATTGGGTTGAAATGAAGTAAAAGCTTGATTTTTAATTATTATTTTGTTGAGACCTCCCTGAAGAGAGGTGCCTACCCAAAGGTTTTTGTTGTGGTCTTCGGTCATGCACATCACTGTATTCGAGCTGATTGAACCGGGTTCTGAAGGATCGTTCCTGTAAAAGTTGAAAACCTCCTTGTCGGGATGATACAGAACCAAACCTCCACCATGTACACAAATCCATAGGTTTTGATTGCTGTCTTCAAAAAAATACGGTCGTTCGCGGTCCGATAAATATTGATGGTTATCGGGGGTGAGGTCGAAAAAGTGGTTGGCTCCCGTGTTCTGGTTTACCCGGTGTACCCCAAAATTTTGGGTGGTAACCCAAAGCATGCCCTGTTGGTCTTCGTATAGTTTATCGAGCTGGGTCCCATCGAGTAATATCCCTGCGCCGGGCAATTGGCCTGGTTTGATGATGTAAAGCTTGTTGTTGCCTATCACGATGTTCCCCGAACGGGTAGCTTTGATGAAGGCCACGGGGTTGTTTGAATCTTGCGGATATTTAAGGGTGTGGGCCGAAAACGATTGGGTCTTCAGGTTGTACATTTGGATGCCATTGCTCTGAGTGCCAAACCATACCTGGTCGCCCGACGAACTTGCACTGATGAATTTCATCCCCGAAAAGAAGTGTTGGTAGTAGAAATTATTTTTCTTGTAATCGTCGTATTTTAGCAAGTTAAGCCCGTTTGAGGCCCCGATCCAGATGTTGCTGTCCGAGTCGGCGATAATGAAGCTGATGTTGTTGTTTGAAATTGAGTATTGGCCACGGCTCAGGAACTGTTTCTCATCGTAGGTCCCCGATTGAGGGTTGAATCTCAATAAATAAATCCCTGAATTGGAGGATCCCAACCAGATTGCATCTTTTGTATATTGAAGGAAGCAATTGATCCGGCTGAATTTTTCCTCGGGGCTCACAGAATATTTGGGGAGGGTTGAGAAATTTTCCGATTGGGGGTTAAAGTAGTGATAATACCCATCGTAAGTTTCAATCCAAAGAAACTGCCGGGCATCTTCCCTGATCGAAACAATGCGGTTGTGGGTTAAAGAGCCTGAAAGGCCCGGGCGGTTGCGGAATATTTTAAAGCTGTACCCGTCGTATCGGTTCAGCCCGTTCATGGTGCCAATCCATAAAAAACCTTTATGGTCGCAATGAAGGCTGGTAATTGTGTTTTGAGAAAGCCCGTTGTCGGTATTGATGTGTTCAAAGCGGTCGATCTCGATGGCCAATACATTGAAAGGCGAAAAAATATAAGCCGTGAATATGCTAATGAATAACAGGATGTTCGAAATGTTTCTCATTGAATCAACAATTTGCATGGTTTTCAAAAGTAAGACAAATTAACGTAAAACCGATCACGAATTAGCATAAGCCCTAAGGTTTTTATCTTAGATAAAGCCTTAGCCCAAAAGGGAAACACAAAACTTTCTTCTTCGGTAGTCAGCAATACATCGCACTTTTTGAAACAGTTTATCGCCATAGCGTGCAGTCAGGATTGTCTATTTTAGTTGCTGCAAAAATGTCAAATTTTTCAATGAAAAAAGCGACACAAATACAATTCAATAACCTTACTAAATCATGATGCAAATGAAGATGAGAACATTCATTTATCGAAGTTTGGCAGTGATGGGATTCGTACTACTCACGATGGTGGGTTTTTCCCAAAATGCCAGGACTGTAACGGGTAAGATCACCGATACTTATGGTGAATCGTTACCTGGTGTTAATGTGGTGGTTGAAGGGACCACTATCGGTACCGTAAGCAATATCGATGGTGCCTATCAATTACAGGTACCAAACCGCGACGATGTGGTGCTGGTTTTTTCATTTATCGGTTACGAAACCAAGAGCATGCCTCTCGGGAGCAATTCTTCTCTCGATGTATCGCTGGTACAAGGCAATGTGGGCCTCGAAGAAGTAGTGGCCATTGGTTATGGGGTGGTCAAGAAAAAAGACCTTACCGGATCGGTGGCTTCGATCAATTCAGAAGAAATCAGCAAAACCACTACGAGCAATGCCATGCAAGCCATGCAAGCCAAGGTTCCCGGGCTCGACATACAGCAATCTGATGGCCAGGCTGGTGCAGGAATCAGGATCAACCTTAGGGGTACCCGCTCAATCAACGCCAGCAACAATCCCTTGATCCTTGTCGATGGTATCGAGTATGGCTCAACAATCGATATCAATCCTTCCGATATCGAATCGATGGACGTATTGAAAGATGCTTCGTCAACTGCCATTTATGGTACCCGTGGTGCCAACGGGGTTATCCTCATTACCACAAAAAGGGGAAAAGCAGGAAAAACCCAGGTGAACCTGAACGCTTATTTGTCGTCAAATTCGGCAACCAATGTTCCTAAGGTAATGTATGGCGAAAGGGAAGTACAACGCCTGATCGATAAAACGAATTATCAGGCTGATGCTGTGACGGGAAATTATGGAGCCAGCAATGTTAAAGTTGAAGATATCCTAACATTAACACTGGATGATGGAACCACCGAAATGGAAATTTATAATGATGGTTCCTATACCGATTGGGCCGATCAGATCCTTCAGGATGGATTGACCCAGAATTATGAATTATCGGTATCGGGAGGAAATGAAAAAACCTTGGTTAATGTTTCGTTTGGAACCATGTTCGATAAAGGGTTGATGAAAAACGATGTGTTCGACCGCTATAATGGCAAGGCTAACATCGACCATGTAATCAACGATTATTTCAAGGTTGGTTCCAGCATGTTATACACATATAAAAACCACAATGCACGAAATGGGGGGGTATTCAACCGTTCCCTGAACATGACCACCATTACCCATCCTTATTTGAAAGATGGTTCAATTAATAAAACCCCTAACCCGCGTTATGCCGCGCACAGTAGCCCCTTGCTCGATGAAGTAGATGGAGCTTATCAAAGAAATATTGAAACAACCCGCTTCTTTGGGAATGCTTATTTAAACATTACCCCATTGAAAAACCTTTCGTTCAAATCGGTTTTTGCAGTCGATCGCAGAAATGTAAGAGAAGGTTCTTATGAAGATTATGAAAGCCAGGGGAATTTCCAGGCGCCTGCTGTAAGTGAAATTTCATTGGAATATAATCAAAATACAGGTTTCACCTGGGAAAATACCTTGAATTTCAATACTAATTTCAACGGAACCAAACACGAAGTAACCGCTTTGTTAGGTCATAGCATGCACCAAAATATATACGAACAACTGGTTACTTCAGGTCCTGCCGGTAAAGAACATTATTATACCAGTTCTTTTTACGATGTATCGAAAATTACAGACAAAACAACCACGAGTAACTACATCAAAACTTCAATGCTTTCGTATTTTGGCCGTTTGAATTATAAGTATGATGAAAAATATCTTCTTACTGCTTCAGTACGTACTGATGGTTCCTCCACATTGGCCGAAGGGTACAAATGGGGTTATTTCCCTTCTGTAGCTGGTGCCTGGAGATTGAATGAGGAAGCATTCATGGAAAACACCGAAAATTGGTTATCGAACCTGAAATTGCGTGCCTCATGGGGGATTTCTGGTAATTCAGCAATCGATGCATACGAAACCTTGGCAACTTTAAGTGGAACACAGGTTTTCTATTACCTTAACGGAGGTGATATTGCAGGCAATATTCCAAGCGCAATGGGCAATACCAGCTTAACCTGGGAAAAAACAGCCTCCTTGAACTTCGGGATTGATTTCGGCATTATCGATAACCGGATTTCAGGTAGTATCGACTATTTTATGAATAATACCACTGATTTGTTGTACCAGAAAAGCGCACCTCCTTCATCGGTTTATCCGAGTGTTTGGGGCAATATTGGCGCAACAAAGGGTAGTGGGATCGAAGTGGCTTTAAATACCTCGATTGTCAGGTCAAAAGATTTTAACTGGAACATCAATTGGAGCTACACCTCGTTTAAAGACGAAATTGTAACCTTGGCCGATAGCCTATCTCGTAATATTAACGGAACCTCGGGCCAAATTGTCGGAGAACCCGTATTGATTTATTTCGATTATGAAGCCGATGGCTGTTGGGGAGCAGGTGAATTCGACCAGTATAAAGCCGATTGGCAAGCACGCCATGAAGGTGAAACCATTGGATTTGTATCGGCTTATGGTGCTCCTGGTACGATTAAACTTGTCGATCGTGACGATAATGGGAAATTTGATAATGACGATAAAATTGTATACGATCGTTCCCCAAAACACATACTTGGGATGAATAATTCAATTTCTTATAAGAATTTTTCTCTTGATGTCCTGGTGTATGCTCGTTTAGGTGGTTATATCTCTTATGGCATTAACGGGGCATTGAATTATGAATCGGCCAACTGGGCTGATCTCGACTATTGGACCCCAGGCAACCTCGAAGCCAAGTTCCCAAGTCCGGGCGCTGCCAGTACAACTTTTGCAAGTTACGGCTCGGCATTGTTGTATGAAAAGGCCGACTATTTAAAAATCAAAGATGTGACCTTATCATACAAGTTGCCGAAAAATGTATTGAACAATTTGGGTATTGATAATGCCAAGATTTATGGCTCATTAAAGAACTTCTTTACATTTAGTAGTATTGAAAATTACGACCCGGAACGGGGTGGCGCTTTTACCTTCCCGCTGGCCAAACAGGTTGTAGTGGGTGTTAATATTCAGTTTTAATCTTAAAAAAGAAAAAGAATGAAAAAGATAGTTTATAGTGTGTTGATGGCTGGAGCCCTATTGCTCAACAACACCTCCTGTTCCGACTTTCTGGTCGAAGACAACAAGGTGGGACAAACCGCCGACTTAACTTATTCAACAGCCACCGGGATTCAGGGGCTGGTTGGCTCGTGCTACAGCTTTGCCCGTACCTGGTACGGAAAAGAATCAGGCCTTGGCTTATCTGAAATGGGTACCGACCTTTTTTATCATGGGTACGACAACAAACAAAAATCGCTTTGTACTTACAACCTTACCTCAGCAAGCCTTGATGGTAATACGTCTGATAATGCTTGTTTGGACCAATATTGGGAAGCATTTTATTGTGCTGTGGATGTGTGTAATACTGCATTGCAATATGTGCCCAAATGCCCTGCTATCAACGAAAACCTGAAAAATCAGTTTCTTGGGGAAGCCTATTTCTTAAGGGCATTTTATTATTTCCATATGGTAAATATTTGGGGTGCTGTACCATACAATGGTGAAGCTATCAATAAAGTGATTACAGATCCTGAACGTACTTCAGAAGAGGAAATTTATGCGAATATTTTAGCCGATTTGGATCAGTCGATTGCTTTATTTGAAACTGCCGGATATAAAACAAAAGCTGAAGGAAGGGCCAATTACTGGTCGGCACGCGCTATGAAAGCTAGGGTATTGCTTTATTCTGCTTCCTGGTTGAATAAAACCGAAAACTATGCTAAGGCTAAAACCGAGGCAGAAGCCGTTATTGGCAGTGGTATTGCTTCGTTTTACGATAATTATGCCGATACTTGGTCGATGGATAATGAAGACGTTTCAAAAAACAAGGAAGCCATCTTCGGGATCACCTATTCATCCGATATTGCAACCAATGTGAATTGTGTTCCAAAACGTTATAAGACCGATGCCAATGGAAATAATATGGATTACAACGGTCTTGTTACCCGTACAGGTTATAGTCGTGGGGGTTCTGCCATGTTGTTAATGTTTGTTGGAATGTGGAACAATGGGGCTTCCGATCTTGGAAACAATGGCAAAGAAACTTTTGTCAGGGTATTGGGTGAAACTACTTCCTATATTACTCACCTTGTTACTGGTGAGAAAGTGGATGTGGCAGCTCATTATTCTCCTTATGGACGTGGTTTTACCCGTTATTTACCTTCAATGTACCTTTGGAAATTGTTGGATAAAAACCGGGCTACCGACCAACGCACAGATGCAACCATTCTTGAGGCTTATACTGTTCCTGCCGGATTGGCTGGAAGTTCCAAGAATTACCCGCAAATCCAGGATACCGCGATTTACTATTGTCCTTTGGATGGAAATTCTGCTGAAGGACAAGCAAAACAAGCTTGGGCAAAGAATCGCTATCGTATTCAGTTCATGAGCAACGGCGATATTCCCGTGTATACCACTTCCGATCCCGTAACTGCAAAACCTTCAGAAGCTGCTGTTGCTACCTCATCGGTATATGGTGATGCCCGGTACAACAGCTATAAAATCGGAGGCTGGTGTTCCTTCCCTGGAATCAAGAAGTTCCTGGATAATGTGTACAACCCAACCTATCCAACCCACGATATTTCGAGCCGCGATGCAATGGTATTGCGCCTTGCCGAGATGTACCTCATCAAAGCCGAAGCTGAACTGGGCTCTGGAAATGCCGGTGCTGCACTGGGTACCTTGAACGAATTGCGTGCAAAACGCGCCATTCCTGGTAAAGACAACTCGCTGAAAGGAACTGTCGATATCAATACCATCCTCGATGAACGGGCAATTGAACTTTG
>CAZSIK010000138.1:5934-10857 GCA_964606515.1 uncultured Prolixibacteraceae bacterium | reverse complement strand
TGAAGGTCCTTTTTCCGAAAACCGGATAATTCCCCCGGCACATCCTATGTAAGCCGAACCATCGGGCCCGATGGCGATGCCTGAATAATGGTTGTTGTACCGGACCTCGTCGCCACCTGCCCTGGTCTGAAACTTCTTTTGACCGGTTTTTAAATCGAGGCCGGTAAAATACCAACCATCGGTCTCTTTGGTGTAAGTATAAACCGTGTTGTTCCCTAAAGCTACTTTAGAAACTACCGATGGTATTACTTCTTTAGCATTCCAATTGGTATAGCATCCACTGCAATTTCCGTTGCTTTCAAAGCCGATACGGGCCATGCCGGGTTCGGTGAATTTGCCTGTGAAATCGGATGCTTTGGTGTAGCCGTAGTTGTTTTCAACCAAAATTGAATTTCCGAAGGCAATCAGTGAATTCTCGGTGGCCGAAGCATTTTCTGAAAAAACGGGTACTTTGCAAACAAGCCTGCCTCCTTCGATGGTTCGCTTCCGCTTATACACCAACACCTGCATCCTGGGCTCGGCATTATTGGTAATTGCAATGTACCCTTCACTGATAAGCGTTGGGGTTGTTCCCGATCCCTGGTGGAACTGACCGGGCTTGATGCGGCTTCCCCTGTCGTATTCCTCGCGCCACACGATTTCAGGTACTTGTTGTTCGTTGGCCACTAACGCGTACAGCGCGTAATCCGAAACTACATACACTGCACCGGTCTCGTCTGCTGCAAAAGAATTTTTGATGGTTTCCTGAACCTCTGAAGTTCCCTCGTTGTGTTTTAGTTGAAGGATTTTATGTGCCCCGTTGGGGTCGGCAATTCCCACGATACCTTCTTCGGTAACAAACCATAGGTTCCCATTCCAGTCGGGGAGTGCCGATACAATGTGGCATGGATCGGGAAGAATGCTAAGGTCGTAATCTTTTTCGAGCTGAAATTTGGGTGGATTTCCTTCAACCTTCAACCGGTAGATGTGCTTGTTGGTGGTGGGTAGCACCATCCGTTCCTGCTCATCGATGTAGAAATAACCCGCACCCGAGGCACTGAGGTCGATTCCGGCAGGCAACTCGTACGAGTCGATCAGCTTCAGGCTATCGGGGGTAAGCAGGTAAGCGGCCCTTTTACTGTCGGCACCGGTACCAAGGCTGAGCACCCTTCCCTGGTTGTCGAAGGCAATGGTGATAAAAATGCGGGCAATTTCAAAAAAATTCAGGTAAAGATGATCCCCTTCAGGACCACTTCCGGTGTATGCATCGGTCATGTACGCATCGTTGTGCACGTTGCTTCTCCCGTTAGGGGCAAGATAGGGGTGCTGAGGAGGCTCCCAATTGTGGAGTTTCTCGTCCCATTCGCAGTCCGACTGGTTGCATCCAAGTAGAAGAATCCCTGTAATTACGCCACGTAAATAGGAGCGTATTTTATTGTTTTTCAACATGATCTAAGGATTAGGTTACCTTGAACAAAGTTAATGAAATGGTTTGTGTTATTATATTTTTATCGGTCAATAAATATTATTAAATAGAAAACACAGCAACGTGGTGTATTTTCTCGGCAAAACGATGGTTGAAAGCGAAGCTTTACTCTCCAGTTTATCAGTTCACGGCTACCTTCCTGACTTCGCCGGGGCTCCCCGAGGACTGGATGTTTACAAGGTACATCCCTTTTGTTGATACCGGTATGGTCAATTCATTCAGGTTTGTTTTGGTCCGGTTCATCAAGGTGCCGTTTAAGTTAAAGATGGTAACGGAACCCAAGGCTTCGGTGCTTTTTATGAAGATCCCTTCCCTCATGCCCCGGCAAAGTAAAGTGCCGGATAAGCTTTTATCTTTTGAAACTGGATGAAAAACATTTCTATGTAGGAAATCTTTCCATTGATCGGTTACTGAATACACATCGAATGAAGCGGATGGAACGTTCAATTCACAATTTGCTGTATCCACGTTCAGGAAGACCGATGCACCCAATAATGGTGGAACTTTTGCGTGGGAAGTGATCGTCTTCAGAATTTCACAATAGCTGAATGCAGAGTCGCCGATCGATGTCATTTTTTCTGGTAAAACAACCGTTTGCAAACCAATGCAATTCGAAAACGATAATTTGCCAATTGTTGCTACCGAATCGGGGAGAATGATCGACCCAAGACCAAAGCAACAGTCAAACACTTCATTCCCGATCGTATCCAGCTTTTGTGGTAAAACAAGGTTATTGAGTCTGATACAATCTTTAAAGAGCCGGTCGCTCAAAACCGAAATGCTGTCGGGTAACGAAAAGGCACGAAGATTGGCACAATTCCGAAATGCTTCGGCACCAATAGTGTGCACATTTTTTGGGGTAAAAACAGAGTCGAGAAGGATACAATCCATGAAGGCCCGTGCGTTGATTTTTTCTAGTGTTTCTGGAAATTTTAATGATTTAACTTGCTGACAATTATAAAATGTTTCCGTTCCTATCGATGTTAGGTTTTCGGGCAGGTCAATTTTTTCCAACTGGGTGCAGTTATAAAACAATCGGTTAGCTAATCCTTTTAGATTTGCAATTGATGCCTTCTTTAAATTGGTGCAATTTCTGAAAACGTCGGTGCCTGTTCCGGTGACATTCGCTGGAATTAATACAGAATCAAGGCTGGAACATCCGCTAAATGAATACTCATAAATCAGGGTTACGTTACCGGGAATGGCCAATGGGTTTTTTAGCGAAGAACACCCCTGGAACAACCTTCTTGGAATTGAGGTGATTTTTTTGGGTAGGTTTGCAGTAACGAGGCTTGAGCAGTTTTCAAAAGTGTTGGCCCCGATCGATTGTACATTGTCAGGGATGATGATGCTTTGTAAACTGCTACAATCTTTAAAAACTTCAATTCCAATTGTACTCAAACTGTCGTTCAGTATGATTGATTTCAACGATGTACAATTATTAAAGGTGTAATTGCCAATTGTTTTGATTAATGGGGGGAGGGCAAACGAAACCAGGCCCGTGCAGTTCCTGAACGAAGCGGCCCCAATACTTGAAACTGATTGTGGCAAATCAATATCAACAAGTTTTACACAATTCATGTATGCCTCGTTGCCAATTGAGGCCAGCGGTCCGGTAAAAGATACCGACTCGAGCGATTGGCAATCGGCAAATGCTTTTTGATCAATTGAAATCAATTGCTTGCCAAATTTCAGCGATCGAAGGCTCTTGCAGTTTGTAAATGCTTCATTATATATTTTTTGAAGGTTATCGTTGAAGACTACATGTTTAAGCCCTGTACAATTTAAAAACACCTTGGAGTCTATTGAAACGACCTTGGGAGGCATAATGATGGTGTCGAGGCCGCTACAGCCTGCCATCGCGGAATTGAGTAAATATTTAAGTGACTGGGGTAAAACAACAGATTTCATGCTTATGTTGTTTTGAAAACAATAAGAGCTAATGTATTCTATCCCTTCTGAAAAAGTAACATTCGTTAGTTTTGGGCAATTGTTCATAGCCCTGCTCGAGATAATTGTAATGTTCGAAGGAAGGGAAATCGCATACAGTTTCTTGCAATTTGCAAAAACACCTTCAGGGAAAACATTGTTTTTTGTTGTATTTGGAACGGTATGCCGATAGGGATTGCCTCCCTCAACAACAGTCGTATTGGTCAGATCAATGCTGTGTAAGCGGCCTTCGGTATAGGTAGTTGCATCGTCAATGCCGGTCATGTTCCTGAGTGTTAAGTAATCGTCGCCATTCAAAGGGCCGTTTACAGTTAAATTGGTAACATCATAGTAGTTGGGAATCTGTTTTTCAATCTCTTCCTTCAAGGTGCCCGCTTTGCTCAAGGTAACCGTTACTTGCAAGGTGTTTTCAACCTGCACCTCCAAGGTTTTAATATTCCTGAAATCGCCCCAATGGGGGGTACTGGAGTATGATTCAAGCGATTGTCGTGGTATTTCGAGAAGGCACGAATCAAGCGTCCGTTCATCAAAAACCAATTCGTTTTTTTTAATTGCAGGCACATACAATGCATGGCTGGTTATCTGGCGTAGGCTTGTACATCCATAAAATGCCTTCATCGAAATTTCTTTAACATTTTCGGGTAGGACAATGGAAGTTAATGAGGTGCAATTTCTAAAACAAGCCAAATCAATAACACTTATTTTTTCGGATAATTGAATGGATTTAAGGCTGACACAATCTTGAAACCCGTATGCTCCCAAGGCTACTACACTGTTGGGCAAAACCACTTCGGTTAATAAGGAGCATTTGCTGAAAACTGAAAACTTGATCACCCTGAGGGAGTTTGGAAATCCAACTGTTTCAAGCGATTTACAATCATCGAAGGCAAAATCGTTTATTTGGGTAACCCCCTCCGGGAATTGGATGGCCAAAAGTCCATGGCAACTTCGAAATGCTTTGGTGCCAATAAAATTTATCGTTTTTGGAAGGATGATGGATTTCAAGTTTTTGCAATTCTCAAAAACAGAGTTTGGGACCATGTTGTTTGCCGAGTAATTGCTCAAATAATAGGAACTTCCACCCGATACGATGGTGCTTTCCGATAAGTCGATTATTGAAAGTTTTCCCGATGTGTCGCTAACGCCTGAATTGAACGCGCCCAACATCTGGCGCAGTGTCAGGAAATCGGTCCCGTTGATCGGACCGTTTATTTTGATTTCCTCAACGGTCAAATAATTGGCAACCTGCTTTTCGATCTCGGTTTTTAATTTGCCGGCAGATGGAAGGGAAACCGAAACAAGCTCTGCAAATAAGTGAAAGCCGAAAGGCAACATGAATACTATAAACAAAATACAAGTTTTGAGTCTCATAAAGCTTTGGTTTAGATTTTAAAAGGATAATGATAAACAAATCATATTTCAAATCAAAATGGATATCATTTTATTGCGAGAAATAATGAAATTCCCTACATCGCAAGAGTTCACTCAAAAATGATTGGTGAGCATAG
>CAZSIK010000138.1:0-5924 GCA_964606515.1 uncultured Prolixibacteraceae bacterium | reverse complement strand
ACGATTACCTGAACAACAGCACCGTGAAGGTTGTTGTCAATGTTTATTTCACCGAGACCGTAACCGGCAATGAAATGAAGATGTCGAGCTGTGTGAAAAATGACGGGTCAATGAATTCCAGTACCGTGATCAGTTTCGTCAATGCTGCATCAAAAGCCGGTGTGAATATATACGGACATACGCTGGCATGGCATGCACAGCAGGCTAACGGCTACCTTCATGCTTGGAATCTGTGATCCCGTTATTAAATATTTTCCTTATTTTTACATTCATGGGAATTAAAAATAAAATATCGCCCGGATATGTCTACTACTGCACTTTAACAATCGTAGAGTGGATCGATATTTTTAGCCGCCCGGCATATAAGCACCTTATTGTTGATTCGTTAAACTACTGCATTGCCAACAAAGGGCTTAAAGTGTATTGCTGGTGTTTAATGAGTAACCATCTACACGTTATTGCAAGTGCTACAGATGAAGATAGCTTATCTGATATACTACGCGATTTCAAGAAGTTCACAAGCAAAGCGATTGTAGAAACTATAAAAGAGATTCCAGAGAGCCGCCGAGAATGGTTGCTCAATCTGTTTTGGTATGCCGGTAAAAACAACAAGAAGATCAAGAATTTCAAGGTTTGGCAGGATGGCAACGATGCAAAAGAAATTCATTCTACTGCATTTTTGGAAGAAAAGATGAATTACATTGGCTACCGCCGATCTTCGATTCATGAAAATCCTGTCAGGGCAGAAATAGTAGCAAATCCGGTTGATTATTTGTACAGTTCAGCCAGAGATTATGCAGGAGAGAAAGGTTTGGTTGAAATAGAGTTTGTGTAAAAAAAAAGGATTAAAAATCCTAAGTCAGGAAGCGCGGATTGCATCCACGATGGTCATCGGGACCGCACTAGCGCCTTGAACTTACATTGTGCAAAACAGGAAGAGCGGGGTGCTGTGCCCGGGACTGTTCCTTATTTCTTATTTCTTATTCCTTGTCTTGCGTCTTGATTCCCAATGACGGATTGACTCTTTCCGGTTTCCGCCTCACCCTCTTCTCCCTCTCCTTAATGAGAGGGACGATACCGAATTGCTAATCCGGCTTTTTTACTTTTTAACGGCTTTGCCAACAGCTTAACGGGATATGCGGTAAATTCGCGGCAGCAGGTGGCAACTTCCCTTAAGGGGAACTTTACCTTCGTTCGCCTTCGGTTGTAATTGCAGCCCCCGCATTTTCTGATTTCTTGTTCCTTATTTTTCCGTATTTTTATACGTTGGCTGGCAGCAATTCCCTCAGGGTGCTTCCGTTAAGCAGCCTGCCCCTTGAACGGCGGGGGAACTTCACATTCGTTCGTCTTCGGTTGTAATTGCTGTATTTCCCAATGACCGGTGACTATTTCCTTTTTCCTTCAACGCCGACAGGTTGTGCCGACGCTGTCGGGTTGCGCTGCGGAGCTGTCGGGTGCGGCGATTTTTAATCGCCGTTTGCCTGGTTGGCACGGCTCTTGGGAATATGCAGAATGATGAAAACCGCTAGCCGCGATTTCCCTATGGGTGCTTCTGTTAAGCGGAACTTCCTTGCAAAACGAGAGATAGCAGGATTAGAGCTAAATTATTCTTCGCTTCTTTCGTCCCATATTTTAGGGTTGCGACTGGTGTGGAGCACAGAAGTAACCACAATGTTTTTATTATCATCGTCAATGAAATAATGCACCATAAAAGGAAAATTTTTTACCGTAGCTGTGTGGCTGGTTTTGTAGCGGATGGAAAAAGTATGCGGATTTTTCTGAATCGTTTTAAGAACAGCTTGTATTTGTTTGTAAAATTTTAAACCCAAACCGGGATGAGTATTATTGTACCAATCTATGTTTTCAGTTAAATCGAGGCTTGCTACAGGGTCAATAATAACTTTATAAGCCATACTTTTGGTTTATTTCTTTTTGTACGTCTTCCCAATTTCTGTAACTTTTAGGGTTTTTTTTGTAGTTTTCCATTCGCTGGTCAATAATAGCCTTGTGCCATTCAGGGATATCCGTACTGTCAATTGCTTCAATTTTTTTAACAAACGAAAGATTTTTCATTAGTTCAATAAAATGGCTTTCTTTATTATCGGGTATTGTAACTGCTATTTGTTTCATAATCAATTGCTGTAATTTTTCTTGTTTGCAACAAAATTAAGAATAAATATTAAGAAGTATCTCATGGTTGAGTTCAAAATAAAATCTTTAAGTAAGTCGTTCCTGCCTGCCGGTTTCTTCAACTGTTGTGGGTAAGCAGGATTGACCACATTCCGCAGATGCGTATTTACTTAAGGATGCTTCCGTTCAGCAGCCTGCCCCGCGAACGGCAGGGGAACTTCACCTTCGTTCGCCTTCGGTTGTAATTGCTGTATTTTCCAATGACCAATGACTATTTCCTTTTCTTGCGCTACTACCAAATTCCTTTAGGAATGGTTCATTTTGTGACGATGGATTTTTATCCGCTAATAAATATAGGTAAGGCCCAAGCTCGAGTTCTGTAGGAATGGCTCATAAAAGGCAATGCGGCTATGCAGGATTTTTTCATCGGATCATGCTGCAATGCAACCATACTGTCGCCGCTATGCGGCTATCTTGTCTAACGGTTTTGCTTTTTGTTACCATACTGTCACCGCTACGCGGCTCTGCTGTCTAACGGTTTTGCTGTTTTGTTACCATCCAAAATGTTCATCGGAATCGCCACTATGCAGCTTATCTTTGCATACTTTCTCCGACCTCCGGTTCCGCTACCCGGAATTCCGCTTCACTACATTTCCGGTCTTCGGTCTCCTGTCTCCGGTTATCCTTTTCCCCAATGACCAATGACTATTTCCTTTTCTTGCGCTACTACCAAATTCCGTTAGGAATGGCTCATTTTTTAACAATGGATTTTTATCCGCTAATAAATATAGGTAAGGCCCAAGCTCGAGTTCTGTAGGAATGGCTCATAAAAGGCAATGCGGCTATGCAGGATTTTTTCATCGGATCATGCTGCAATGCAACCATACTGTCGCCGCTATGCGGCTATCTTGTCTAACGGTTTTGCTTTTTGTTACCATACTGTCACCGCTACGCGGCTCTGCTGTCTAACGGTTTTGCTGTTTTGTTACCATCCAAAATGTTCATCGGAATCGCCACTATGCAGCTTATCTTTGCATACTTTCTCCGACCTCCGGTTCCGCTACCCGGAATTCCGCTTCACTACATTTCCGGTCTTCGGTCTTCGGTCTTCGGTCTCCTGTCTCCGGTTATCCTTTTCCCCAATGACCAATGACTTTTTTCCTTTTTCTTCCTGAATTTTTCGTTGTCTGGTGAAATCGTACTAAGAAGTTAAGGGAATTCAGCGGAGGAGATTGTATGAAAATCAGTTTTCGTTGGTAACAGATGAAAATGGAGTTCTAATTGACGGATAATAGATAAGTGTTGACGGATTATAGATAAGAAAATTTTTGGCTTAGCACTACTTTTACCTCGCTGATAAATTTTATTCGTTCGTGAACTTTATTTGCATCCTAAATATACCAAAACATATGAGAAAAAGCAATACGGGTATTTGTAATGGTCTGTTTCGCTGCTTTAATGTCCGAAATATATTCGGGAGTTGTGTATCGGCAGTTGTTATTCATTTGCTATATTTGTTAATCTGAAAGGAATGGTCTTTTAACTTTTAAGTTAATTAAAGAATATTATTAAATCTGCACAAACTATGAATAAAGGAATTTGGAAACATTTTAGGCGATATCTGTTTATCGAACTACTTCTGTTGGTTGGCCTATTATGGATGGTTTCCTGTAAAGATGATTATTTATATGACAACAACGAGCCTGAATGGCTCGGAGCAAGTATTTACGATTATCTGAAATCGAGTGAAAACTACACTTACTACACCCGGTTAATCGAGGAAGTGGAAGATTACAAAGAAGTTCTCTCAAAAACAGGAAGTAAAACCCTTTTTGTTGCCGATGATAAGGCGTTCGAAGAATTCTTTAAAAGCAACAAATGGAATGTTTCGAGCTACGACAATCTGAATTTATCGCAAAAGAAGCTGATTCTTAAATTCTCAATGATCGACAATGCCTATCTTATAGAAACCTTGTCGAACTATTTCAACGGTTCACTGCAGGAAGGAACGGCTTTGCGGCGTAAAACGTCAGTATCGGTTATCGATTCAGTACCTTTCGAATCGGGCAACCTGCTGCCCAAGGGCGGTCTTTGGGAGGGATACCGAAACAAAGGTATTCACCTATTAAAAGATGCTACTTCGTGGCCAATGGTCCATTTTCTGGAGGGATCGCTTAACAATGCCGGAATCAATAATGCCGAATTTAGTCTGATCACAGGTGTTGAGCGGGCCACAAACGACGCTCATATTTTCAGCATAAAAGTCAAAGAAAGGGATATTACCTGTAAAAACGGATACGTGCATGTATTGGAAAAGGTGCTGGTTCCGCCGGTTAATGTTGCCGAATACCTGAGAACCAATGCAACTTCAAGCATATTCTCCGATTTGCTCGATCGTTTTTGTGCCCCCTATTACAATCCTTCAAAGACCAGTGATTACAACCTGATCCATCCGGAGAATCCCATCGATTCAATTTTTGAAAAAATTTATTTTTCTGATCATCAAGGACGAATCCGTTATCCCGATGGAAGTCTTATCAGGAATGAACTTCTGTTACCTTTTAATCCGGGCATAAACGAATATGTTTCTTCTGCTGCCGGTAGTTCAATGCAATCGGATATGGCGGCTGTTTTTGCTCCCACCAACGAGGCAATGACCAACTATTTTGAAGCGGGAGCAGGAGTAATTCTGAAAAACCGTTTTGGTAGTTGGGAGAACACACCGGATTACATAATCATGAAACTTCTGAACAGGCATCTTCGGGAATCATTTCTCGAAACAGTACCCGGCCGTTTCGCAAAACTGGTGGATAACAACAACTCTCCCATACCGATCACCCCGGAAGATATTACCAGTTCGTACGTTGGATTGAATGGCGTTGTTTACAATACGAATAAAGTATATCCACCTGATGACTATATTTCGGTTTACGCTCCGGTACTGTTAAGCGAAGAAACCACAGTAATGAACTGGGCGGTGAGTCAAAACGAGTTCGATCTTTATCTTAATGCACTTAAAAGTACCTACAGTTTCTTTGTGCCTACCGATAAATATTTTACAAATTATCTCGATCCGATTTCGTATGCAAAGGATAAAAAAGGCGCTATGAAATATTGGTACAACAAGAAGGATAATACGGTAAACGCGACGGTTTATAGTTATGATCCCATGACCGGCCAGATAGGCGACTCGGTAAATACTATAACCAATGTCGCATTTCTTAAGAATCGTTTGCTGGATATCCTTAACACCCACATTGTAATTGGCAATGTTGAATCAGGTTCAAAGTATTATTTCACCAAAGACGGTAATATATTGATGGTTAAAGGAACAGGAGCCGGGTTAAAAGTGCAGGGGGGATACGATATTAAATCGGGCACTGAAGTCAATGTGGTGAATAATGGCGTTTACAGGCAGCAAAACGGAACAACCTACTTTATTGACAAGCCCCTCCAGACCCCTTTACAATCTGTTTACAAGATACTGAGCGAAACGCCGGAGTTCAGTGGGTTTTTTGCTTTGCTCAGCGGATTTACCGGAGCAGAAAAAGAAATATTTGTAAAAAAGACCAACTTTTACGGTGCCGATTTTAACATTAAGTTCTTCAATACATTTAATTATACAGTATATGTTCCAACCAATGAAGCCATTCAAAAAGCAATTAACGATGGCTTAATCATGAACTGGGAACAAATAAATGGAATCACCGACAGCCAGCAGAAATTAAATGCAATGTCCAAACTGGAGCGTTTTCTGCGGTACCATTTCCAGGATAATTCATTGTTCGTTGATG
>CAZSIK010000137.1:8836-10917 GCA_964606515.1 uncultured Prolixibacteraceae bacterium | reverse complement strand
CGACCGTTTACATGGCTACCCTACTACGCGCACCTTCATATTTGGCCTTAACATTAATTTCTAATCGATCAAAATAGAGACAATGAAAAAAATAATATTAATCGTAATAACAGCCTTGTTTATTTTCAGTTGCGACGAGCAATTGAATATACAGCCCCACGACTTTGTCAATACCGACGGCTTATTCGAGAACGACCCGACAGCGCTTTCCGGGGCAGTGAACGCCCTCTTTACCGAATGGTACGACCGGGGAAGGCAAATTGAATACTACGCCTGTTTCGAACACCTGGGAACCGACTTGGGCTCAGTAAACCTTTACAACATCGATCATGTCGACCGATACGACATCTTCAATTCCTACGATAACCGTCTCAATCCAAGTTTTTATCCCTTGGAGAGATTATTCAACCAGGAATACAGAATTGTCAACATTGCACAAAGGATTATCACTTTAGGATCGAACAGCGAAACCATTAAAAACGAACCGGAAGTTATAAAAGCCGTTGCAGAAGCCAAGTTCTTCTATGCCCTTGCTTATTATGAACTGTTCATGACTTTTGGCGATGTGCCCCTACTCAAAGAGCCTGTCGACGGCCCAAAAGATGACTTTGTACGTACCCCTGTCGAAGAAATCATCCCCTATCTCGAGAACTTACTTTTGGAAGCCATTGAAGTGCTTGATGAAAATTCGAATGTGGCACGGGTTAGCAAAAACGCCTGTCGCATGTTGCTTGCCAAAATCTATATGGCTGCTGCCGGTGATGTTTACCAAAGCCCACGTAGCTTGGCCGATGCCGGTTCTCCCTACTGGAAAAAAGCTGAACAAGTTGCCAAGGACATCATCGATTCAAAACAGTTCTCGCTGATATCGACCAAAACCGGTCCTTATGCCAACGACCACGACACCATACCAGGCTCGATCAATTGGGCTGTAGCTGCTTTTACCAACATGCGCGAAGGCATGCAGGCCAAATACATGGTGCGCCATCCCAACTATTATTCCTGCCTGTTTCAAAACGGTTTCGAAGGGCCTGAAGACGGCAACACCGAAACCATTTTCAGGGTGGCCTTCAGGGGCGACGATGACAAATACGGACGCAACTACATCCGTTGCGTATGGGTGCCCTACTCGATGCGCGCCAACGGACTGGGCCGCGATTTTTACCAGGGAGGCCGCAGCTGGGGACGTGCAAGGCCCACCGATTATATGTCGTTCGACATTTGGGACTACCGCGATAACGTGCGGAAAAACAATTACGATTTGCGTAAATATGGTTCGTTCTTTTATCAATACTATTTTAACAACGAAACTGCCCTGAAAAACCATTTCATCTATGTGCAAAAGTTCAGCAATCCAGGTGTCGCTGTCGATACCCTAAATGGATGGAAAGAAATTGGAACGGGTAAACTTACTACCTTACAAGGAAAATCGGGTACCATCACCAAAAATTTCAAATTGAACTGGGGCAAAAACGGGTCGAAATATTATACTGCCGATTTTCTGGTGGTTTCCGACGATTCGGTATTTGTTCAACCCATCATCACTGCCTATCCAGGCAAGGCCCAATCGGAAAAATGGGGTGAAGCGTATACCAGCCTATGGTTTCCCAAAAGGGTGTATCATAAAGGCGATACCATCTGGGGACCCCGTCCGGGCGATGAATACTTCCCAAGGAATCAGAACGACTGGCAAAGCACCTACGTGGGTTGCAGCAAGCAATCGTATTGGGTAAGAAATTCAAGCAACAGCGTTGCATCAAAAGATGAAATCAACAGTTTGCTGAATGGTACCGGTGCTGCCGGCGACATCATCTTGTACCGCTTTGCCGAAGCTTATCTCATTGCCGGTGAAGCAGCTTTTCATCAAAGCAAACTTCAGGAGGCGGCCAACTACTTCAACGTGGTGCGCAAAAGAGCTTTCAACAATGGAAATGCTCCGGTACGCTGGGAGGTTCAACCTTCTGAAATCACTATCGATTGGATTTTGGACGAACGTGGCCGAGAACTCTTTACCGAAGAATTCCGCTGGTTCGAGATCAAGCGCCTCAATAAATGGGACAGGGTGAAGAAGCACAACACTT
>CAZSIK010000137.1:0-8826 GCA_964606515.1 uncultured Prolixibacteraceae bacterium | reverse complement strand
TTGCGGCCCATTCCTATAAGCGCCATCGACAGCAACAAAGGAAACCCGGCAGGCATGTACCAAAACCCGGGCTACAACGAGTAAATCACAAAAAAGTGCCCTTTATCCTAAAAAGTAAAGGGCACTTTTTTTAATAAACCAAATCAAAAACAATCAAGATGATCATGTGCAAGAAGTTTAAATTTCTGATTTTAACCATCCTTTATATATTGTATTTTTCAGGAGCCCTATGCGCCCAACGTAAAATGGAAAACCTTGGCAGAGGCTTGGTGGCCTTACGTTCAAGCAATAACGAAGTCTTCCTGAGTTGGAGAATCCTGGCCCGTGAATACGAAAAGGAAACCACCTATACGCTTTACCGCGACAACGAAATAATCAAAACAGGCCTTTCGGTTTCGAACTATGTCGACCAAAACAGCAACAACAATTCGATGTATTCCGTTTCGGCAACAGTCGATGGAGTGGAATTCAAACCATCTGAAAAAACAGCCATCAGCACCTACAAACATGGAACAAATTCGATGGCTTGCTACAGGATCCCCATTCATACCAACCCAGGTTATACCCCTTACAATATTTGGGTGGGCGACCTCGACGGCGATGGGGAGTACGACTATGTATTGTGCTGCATTAACTGGGCCGCCAACACCCCAATTCTTGTTGAAGCCTATACCAGCAAAGGCGTATTCTTGTGGTCGTACAACTGTGGACCAAACAGTTACAATAAAGACAACATTTCACCAGGATCTTCTTCGATGAGCATGGGCCATGGCGACAACCTCACCGTTTACGACATCAACAACGACGGGATGGCTGAGGTCATCGTCAGAAGCGCTAACGGGGTTGTTTTTGGCGACGGGAAGAAATTGACCGAGCCCAACAACAACAAGCAATTTATTTCGGTACTCGAAGGAACCACCGGCAAGGAGATTGCCAGAGGCCAGGTGCCAACCGACTTTATCGCCAATGGTCCGGTTCAGGGCCACATGGGCATTGCATACCTCGACGGAGTTAACCCCAGCGTGGTGTATTCGGCGAAAAACCGCAGGCCCGACAAGGGTTTTAACCAACTGGTAGCCACTTGGAACATGCAAAACGACACCCTGCTGTTGAACTGGAAATTCCTTCGCGACAGGGCAAAAGAAAATTCCTACCCCGATGGGCATCAAATCAGGATTATTGATTTGGACGGCGATGGCAAAGATGAAATCACCCCCTTTGGCTTTGCCCTCAACGATGATGGCAAAGTGCTTTATACCCTCTCCCAACAGGGAGTATATCATGGCGACCGCTTTTTTATAGGCGATATGGACCCCGACAGGGAAGGACTTGAAGGCTATGGAATCCAACAGGGATACAGTCCCACCGGGATCATCTGGTATTATTACGATGCAAAAACCGGAAAAATCATTCATAAACAAGAAGAAAACCCGATTATTGGCCACGATTATGCCCGCGGGATGGTGGGCGATTTCGATCCCAGACATCCCGGTTTCGAGTTTTTCACCTTCACCGATGGACAATATAACGTGAATGGAAAAAAGGTTACTTCTTCGCTGCCCGATTCCTACCCCAACCTCCGCATCTGGTGGGATGGCGATTTGCTGAGCGAAAACCTCGACAACAATAAAATGACCAAATGGGATTATATCGCCGACATCAACAACAGCGAAATACGCCTCTTCTCATTCAGCAGCAACGTACAGGCCGACAGGAAAGTCCCCGCATTTTATGGCGACATCCTGGGCGACTGGCGCGAAGAGGCTGTTTATATCTCGAACGACCTGAAAAATATCCTGGTGTTTTCAACCACCACCCCAACCCAATACGGTTTCTATACGCTTCCACAGAATCCTGCTTATCGGAATTGCTTCACCGTAAGAGGATATTACCAAAGCCACATGCTCGATTATTATTTGGGGGAAGGAATGAAAAACCCTCCGGTTCCAAAAATCCAACTCAATCAAAAATCAGAAAAACAATCGCTTGCCAGTGGCATTTATACAATCAAGTCCTTAGCTTCTGATTTATTCCTCGACACTATCAATGGCCTTTCGCAGCAAGATAAAAACAACAAGCTGGGTCAAATCTGGAAAATTACCCGAAAAAACGATGTCTATCAACTATTTTCTCTTGGAACGGGTAAGCATGTAAACTACAAAATGAAGGACAATACCGTTGAGCTCTATTTTGACAATAAACTGGAAAAAGGAGATTTTTCGATTGTTGAAAATGCCGACCATTCCTATTCTATCGTCGTGAATGCAGATAGCACTTTGGTGCTTTCAGTGGATAAGAACCTTCAGTCGACAGCTGGAGCAAAAATCGTTGCCGACAAACAACTCCACCAGCCCAATCAGCATTTCATCTTCACCTTAACCCATTATCAGGACTGCAATAAAACCTGGAATGGCACAGCATTTATCGACTCCTGCGGAACATGCGTGGGAGGGAATACAGGCAAACAAGCTTGTACCGCTACCTCTTTAAATGAAGCTTTGTATCATAAAACATTAAATATCGATTATTACCCCAACCCGGTATCCAATGTATTAACTGTAGTTACACAAGGTTCAAACCTTACGTGCGGACTTTCTGTTTTCAATTCCCGCGGAGTATGCATCGATACCTTTTCTTTGTCAGAGGGACAAAATCACATCGGGTTTCAGAATTATCCTGCTGGTTTGTATCTTTGTTTGGTTCGACACGATGGAAAGACAAAGGCTTTTAAAATTACTAAACAATAGAATCATGGTTAAACAATTAATCGTTCGCAATAACTGGGCTTTAGTCCTTATCTTATTCCTGTTTGCGAATTCTGTTTCGCAGGCTGGCAATGTACCTAACAGAAAAAAGTACAACTTCAATTCCTCGTGGAAAATTGAAATAGGCGACATTACTGAAGCCAGGGAACCCTCGTTCGACGACAACAAGTGGAGACAGGTTACCTTGCCTCATGCCTGGAACCAGGAAGAAGCATTCAAAAATTCGATCCACGACTTAACTACTGGAGTGGCCTGGTACCGTAAGCATTTTAAACTGCCTGCTTCCGACCAGGGAAAAAAGGTTTTCATCGAATTTGAAGGGGTACGCCATGGTGCCGAATTCTTTATCAATGGCCATGCCATAGGAATCCACGAAAATGGGGTAATGGCAGTTGGCTTCGACATCAGCAACTTCGTGTATTTCGGCGATAAAGAAAATGTAATCGCTGTAAGAGCCGACAACGATTGGAAGTATAAGGAAAAAAGCAGTGGCTCCACTTTTCAGTGGAACAACGACAACTTCAACGCCAACTATGGAGGAATTCCCAAAAACGTGTGGCTCCACGTAACTAACAAAGTGTACCAAACCCTTCCCTTGTATTCGAACCTGAAAACCACCGGAGTGTATATTTATGCGAGCGACATCGATATCGCGAAAAAGTCGATCAGGCTCAACGTGAAAAGTCAGGTAAAAAACGAATCGGGAAAAGACCAGAAAATCAAGCTTCAGGTTGAAGTCACCGATTTAAACGGGAACCTGGTCTCGAAATTTGTAGGTAAAGAAACCTTGCTTCCCGAGGGAAGTATGATCGAAGCCAATGCGGTACAAGCCCTTAAAAACATCGAATTCTGGAGCTGGGGCTACGGCTACCTGTATACAGTGAAAACCAAAATCTTAGCCAACAACGAACCTGTTGATGAAGTTGTTACCCGTACCGGATTCCGCAAGACCGCGTTCAAGGACGGGATGTTCTATTTAAACGACCGGGTGTTACAGGTAAAAGGCTTTGCCCAGCGTACCAGCAACGAATGGCCCGCCATCGGTATGTCGTGCCCACCCTGGATGAGCGACCTCACCAACCGCATGATGGTAGAATGCAACGGCAACCTGGTTCGCTGGATGCATGTTACCCCTTGGAAACAAGATGTGGAAAGCTGCGACCGCGTGGGGCTGATACAGGCCATGCCGGCTGGCGATGCCGAGAAAGATGCCAAGGGCAGGCAATGGGAACAGAGAGTGGAATTGATGCGCGATGCCATCATTTACAACCGCAACAATCCCAGCATTATTTTTTACGAAGGGGGTAACGAATCGATCAGCGAGGAACACATGGCCGATCTGAAAGCCATTCGCGACCAATACGATCCTTATGGCGGCCGTGCCATCGGTTCGCGCGAGATGCTCGACAGCAAAATTGCCGAATATGGCGGAGAGATGCTGTACATCAACAAATGTGGCCGCATCCCCATGTGGGCCATGGAATACTCGCGCGACGAAGGCTTGCGAAAATATTGGGACAACTATTCGTTCCCGTACCACAAGGATGGCGAAGGTTCTAAGTATTATCGGTCTACCATTACAAACGAAAGCGTTCCGAGAACCGATGCTTCAGCATACAACCGCAATCAAGATTCTCATGCCATCGAAAACATCATCCGCTGGTTCGATTACTGGGAAATGAGGCCGGGCACCGGGAAACGAGTAAGTTCAGGCGGGGTAAACATTATTTTCTCCGACACCAACACCCATTATCGTGGGGCCGAAAACTACCGCCGAAGCGGTGAAGTCGATGCCATGCGCATCCCAAAAGATAATTTCTATACGCATCAAACCATGTGGGACGGCTGGGTCGACACCGAGAAACACCGCACCCACATCATGGGGCACTGGAACTACGCCGACACGGTGAAAAAAGCCATTTATGTAGTTTCCTCAGGCAACGATGTAGAGCTTTTCATCAATGGCAAATCGAAAGGTAAAGGAAAACAAAGCTACCGCTTCCTGTACACCTTCGAAAACATTGCATTCGAAGCCGGCACCATCGAAGCAGTTTCGTACGACCAGAATGGCCAGCGCCTGAGTTCCGATCTCATCCGTACGGCCGGAACACCAGCCTTAATAAAACTTACCCTGCATACCAGCCCCACAGGAATGAAAGCCGATGGTAACGACATTGCCCTGATCGATGTCGAAGTGGTTGACCAAAACGGACAACGTTGCCCACTGGCCAATAACCTGGTAGAATTCAAGCTGAACGGGAGGGCAACTTGGTTGGGTGGCATTGCCCAAGGACCCGAGAACTACATTCTTTCAAAATCACTTCCTGTTGAATGTGGTGTCAACCGCGTAATGGTACGCGCAACGACACAGGCCGGAACGATCAGCATCAAAGCCATTTCATCGGGATTGGAACCCGCAGAACTTGTTTTTGCAAGCCAGCCTTTTGAACAAAACGAGGGTTTGGCTGAAATCCATCCTGCAGAAGGTTTGCCGGTTTACCTCGAAAGGGGCCCTACCCCATCAGTGCCTTCCTATACCATTACCCGTATTCCTATTGAAATAGAAAAAGCCACGGCTTTATCGAACCCAGGAACCGCTCATTTCAGCTTCGACGACAATGAGTTAAGCGAATGGACCAACGACGGACAATTGAATACCGGATCGATTACCTTCAAGCTAAAAAGGAAGGCAACACCCAGTCAATGTGTCATTAAATTTACCGGTTGGAGGATGCGAAATTATCCCATCCAGATATTGGTCGACGGCATTGAAGTGTACAGTGGCAACACAGAAAAAAGCCTGGGTTATGTTACCTTACCCCTGAAACCGGTAACCGGGCAACAGATCACCATCAAGCTCATCGGGGCCAGCAGTGAGGCCGAAGGTTTTGGCCAGATCACCGAGCTGGCAGGTAATCAGGAACTCGATTTGTTCAAAGATCCGAAAGCAACCGAATCGAAAGGTCAACTGCGCATCGTGGAAGTAGAGTTCTACGAAAGTTTGTAATACAAAATGACCAACAATATGAAAAGAACATAGGTGGGGTTTATCCAAAACTCCACCTATTTTCAATTAATATGGTACTTCCGACATTCGAACTTGAGTTATTTTTGCTCGCAGATGGAATAACTAACTAAAGACACAATAATTAAAACTGCATAAAATGAAACAATTTTTCTTTTACCTTTTGTTGCTAGTGATGGGCTTCAACCTTACTGTTCTGGCAAACGAGCCCGATTCGGCCTACCTGTTTTCATACGCAACCCTAAAAAACAGAGGCAATAATGGTTTGCATTATGCCTGGAGTACCGACCAGAAAAACTGGCACGGAATCGGCCCGGAGTTCCGCTTCCTGTTCTCCGACTTCGGAACCTGGGGCGCTCAAAAAAGAATGATTGCCCCGTTCATGGTTCAAAGTCCAAATGGCGACTGGCATGCCCTCTGGAGCCTGAACGAAGAGACGGGCCAGTTTGCCCATGCCCGTACAACCGACCTGTACACCTGGGATTCGCAGGATTATCCTTACGTAATGACCACAGGAAACGTAATCATGCCCGAAGCCGTCTACCAACCTGCTGAAAGGAACTTCCGGGTTAGCTGGTTCAGCGAGCAAAACGGGGAAAAGAAAGTGTTTAAAACCACCACGACTGATTTTAAAAAATACACCCCTACCATCGAGGGCAGCATGGCCGACCGCTCGAATGCAAAACAGGAAGTGCTTATCGACGGGGAAAAACAAACAGGAACCACGCATAAAGTTTCGTGGGCCACCATCGACCGCCTGATTAAATGGTACGAATGGAGCCAATACCGCGAGGGACTTTACCGCGAAACCCTCCGCGACGATGCCGGCCGCTTTGCCGGATTAAATCCCCTGACCGCTGAGATCAACATTCAACCCGAAGATAATAAGGCCATCAGCAACTTGCTGATCGGAATTTTCTTCGAAGACATCAACTATGCCGCCGACGGAGGTTTGTATGCCGAACTGATGCAAAACCGCGGCTTCGAATACCACCCATCCGACCGCAAATACCGCGACAAGGAATGGAACAACACCAAGGCATGGCGTTTCGCCGGCAAAGAAATTGGCTTTATAATCGATACCCTGTCGCCTGTTCACCCCAACCAAAAACATTATGCCGTACTGGCCATTTCAAAACAAGGTGAAGCTTTGGTGAACGAAGGCTTCGATGGGATTCCGGTAAAAGAAGGCGACCAGTATCTCTTCTCTGTTTTTGCCCGTGGCCTCGACGGCTCGAAAGGAAAACTGCAAGTGAGCTTAGTCGACGAAAACGGGAAGACCCTGGCCCAGGGAAGCAGCAAAGCCATTGGCGCGCAATGGAACAAGCTGGAACTGACCCTCACCGTAAAAGGCAGCAGCGCCAAAGCCAGTTTGCAAGTGGCCCCTCTCTTTACAGGAAAGGTGGCACTCGATATGGTTTCGCTCTTCCCGGCAAAAACATTCAAGGGCCGCAAAAACGGACTGCGCGAAGATCTGGCCAAGACCATTGCCGATTTGCATCCGCGCTTTGTGCGGTTCCCGGGCGGTTGCGTGGCCCATGGCGACGGACTGCACAACATCTACCGATGGAAGAATACGATAGGCCCACTTGAAGCCCGCAAACCCGATCGCAACATCTGGAACTACCACCAATCGATGGGACTGGGCTACTTCGAATATTTCCAGTTTTGTGAAGACATTGGCGCCGAAGCTTTGCCTGTGATTGCAGCCGGTGTTCCCTGTCAGAATTCGAGCGACAGGGGCCATGGCCAGCAAGGAGGAATTCCCCTTTGCGAGATGGATCATTACATCCAGGACATTCTCGACCTGATTGAATGGGCCAATGGCGACAAAAAAACCAAGTGGGGAAAATTACGCGCCGAGGCCGGGCACCCCGAACCCTTCAACCTGAAATATGTCGGCATTGGAAACGAAGATTTGATCACCGACATTTTCAAGGAACGGTTTGAAATGATTTATAAGGCTGTAAGAGAAAAATACCCTGAAATTATTGTGATCGGTACAGTGGGTCCCTTCTCGGAAGGAACCGATTACCGGGTGGGATGGGATTTTGCCAGGGATCTGCAAATACCCGTTGTCGACGAGCATTACTACCAACCACCGGGATGGTACCTCAACAACCAGGATTACTACGACCGTTACGACCGCAACGAGTCGAAAGTATACCTGGGCGAATACGCCACCCACATTCCCGGTCGACGGCTGAACATGGAAACAGCCTTGTGCGATGCCCTGCATTTGATCAATGTAGAACGGAATGCCGACATCGTGACAATGACCTCGTATGCACCGCTTCTTGCCCGCAAAGGCAATACACAATGGAACCCCGATCTCATTTATTTCGATGGCACCGAGGTCTTCCCCACCACCGATTACTATGTACAAATGTTGTTCGGGCAAAACAGCGGCGATTTGTACCTGGCTTCCTCGGTAAAACTTTCCGATTCAAAAAAAGAAATCCGTAAAAGAGTAGCCACCTCGTTGGTCCGCGACAGCAAAACCGGCGATTACATCTTGAAAATTTGCAACCTGTTGCCGGTGGAGCTCCATTCAAAGATCAACCTGAACGGAGTACCGGTACAGGAAGGAAGCGCAACCTGGCAAATACTTACAGGAAAACAAGATGATGAAAAGGCGAAACCACAGAGCCAATCGATTGTGGTAGGGCAAACCTTCGATTGCACCCTTCCGGCTTATTCCTTTTCGGTGATCAGGATGAAAGCAGAGTAAAAACTTTGAGAAAAGATAGAAGTCAGGAAAGACAGTACCATCAGTATCCGGTTTATGTTTGAAAGTGGCCTGACCTTAATTCGTGGCGAGAGGCAATTAACCAATGGGGTATGGAATATCAAGGAACAATTATCTGAAGGGTACATTGGAGTAACGTCGGGATCGGATGAAGAGGGTTTCTTCGCTTGGAGCCATAGTTCAGTTTCGGGATATTTCATAATCATGCACTTATACACTTATGCACTTATGCACTTTCCCACAAAAAAGCACTGCCGGAACAATTCCGGCAGTGCTTTTTTTGAGAA
>CAZSIK010000136.1:0-10925 GCA_964606515.1 uncultured Prolixibacteraceae bacterium | reverse complement strand
ACATTGTAATGAACCCCAAAAATCATTTTTGGGTGTCCCATTGACGAAAACAGGAAAAAAACCACATCAAGTGTTCGCGTATTAACCACATTTTTATTTCACACCTTCATGGCGACCATTATTTTGGACTAATCGGGCTCATCTCGACTTTTATCCTGCTGGGCAGGCAAAACGATTTGCATATTTATTCCCACTCGTTATTGCCCGATTTACTGAAACCCCAGCTCGAATTCATGACCAGTGGTGGAGCCGAATTGTTTTTTAGAATCGTCTGGCACCCCCTTCACTTTAAAAAACCAAAAACCATTTTTGAAGACGATGCACTTATCGTAACATCTTTCCCATTGAAGCACCGTGTTCCTTGTTGTGGCTTTCTATTCAGAGAAAAACCCAAAGAATTGAACCTGAATAAAGAAAGAGTAGCAGAATTGGCAATTCCCATACGATATCTGCACCTAATAAAAAAAGGAGCTGATTATTGTACTCCCGAAGGCACGATCATTCCCAATATTGAGCTCACCTTACCCCCCCTCCCTTGCCGCTCGTATGCTTTTTGTACCGACACCCGTTTCCTTCCAAAAATTGCCGAATGGATCAAAGAAGTAAGCCTTTTGTATCACGAAGCAACCTACGACCACTCTCTGGTGAACCAGGCCGAGGCCACCACGCATTCCACGGCCCGTCAGGCAGCACAACTGGCCATGCTGGCATCGGTTGGCAAATTATTGATCGGGCACTTCTCGGCTCGTTATAAAAACCTCGATATTTTGCTTAACGAAGCCAGAGAAGCTTTTCCCAACACCGATTTGGCTCATGAAGGCGCGGTACATCCAGTTCTCATACAGAGAGACTGCTAAATTTCATCATCCCCAGCGAAGAATTTTTTGTCGAAGTTTACTAAGAACAACTTGGTTTTTGGTCGTGTAAAAGCAGTATACATCCATCGTAAAAAATCTATTGAAATCATTTCTTCAGTGAGGTAGCCATGATCAATAAAAACAGCTTCCCATTGCCCTCCCTGTGCTTTATGGCAGGTTAGCGCATAGGCATATTTTACCTGCAAGGCATTGAAATATGGATTTTCACGTATTTTTTCCCATCTTTTCTTTTTGTTTGAAATATCGGAATAGTCCTCCGATACAGCCTGGAAAAGCTTTTGGGTCTCTTCATTCCCAAACGAGGGTTTTTCAAGAAGTAAGGTTTCCAGAAAAATCTTACAATCGATTTCCAGATTCTGATAATCGAGTAACTGAAGAGTAATGTTGGCAAACCTGAATCCGTAGATAGTTTCATGTTTCCCAATCCTGATTACTTTACCAATGTCTCCATTTGCAATAAATTCAAGGTTCTCATCAGGATTTACATAAAAGTAATTGTTCCTCACCACCATTAGCAGGTCTCCAACGTTGATTTCATCTTCACGCCAAAGGATGGACCTGCGGATTCCCTGGTTGAATTGATTCGCCCGTTTATTGGATCGGGTCACAACAATGGTCTCTTCTTCTCCATAACGGTCGAAACACTCACCGATTTTTTCAATTAAAAATTCACCACTTAATTTTTCAATATCAGTTTGTTCTTTTAATGAAATAGAAAAATAATCCTTAATGATCTGCTTTTTGATCAAACTCCTGATATGGGTTGCATTTAGAAGAATGCCCGACTGTTGTGCCTGTCGTACCACATCCGATAATTCCGATTCAACTACCTTAAACCCATGATAAGCAAACACTGAAGGGTCGAGTGCCGGACTAATTTCCATCCCAACAGGTGGCAACTGTGCTGTATCGCCAACAAGTATCAGCCGACAGTTTCGGCCTTGATAAACATATTCCAATAAATCGTCGAGCAAATGGCCCGAACCAAAAACCCAACCGTCCGACAGCTCGTTTGAAATCATTGAAGCCTCATCGACAATGAAAAGAACGTGGCTTTGCTTGTTGAAATCGAGAACAAATTTACCCATGCCATCGCCCGACGATTGCTGCCTGAATATTTTTTTATGAATGGTATAGGCGGTCTTTCCACAATACATCGACAATACTTTTGCTGCTCTTCCTGTTGGCGCAAGCAATTCGACATGAATACGAAACAGCGACAAAGCCTCGACCAATGCACTAACCAACAAAGTCTTACCAGTACCAGCATATCCTTTTAGAAGGAAAACAGCTTCCTGCTCCTGACTCAATAAAAAGTGGGTTATTTGTTGTATTGCTTGCTCCTGCCCCAGGGTTGGCGTTACTTTAAGGCTATTAATGATTGCCTGTTCCAATTTTGTCTCGATCATAACTACGAATTTAATTTTTTTCGAGAAACATAATTTGATATTTTTTTTAAATTTGCAAGCATACTTGAGAAAACTTAAATAGATTGATATAATGAAAAAATTGATTATCCAAATTTTACTCGGTGCTGTAGCCGTAGTTTTGGCTTATATGATCTGGGATGCGATACAAACACCGCTCGATTTCAAGAAAGAGAGGGACCAACGGTACGAACAAACCATTCAACGGCTGATCGATATCCGAAAAGCACAATTGGCATATAAAGATGTATTTCAAGTATTTTCAGGCAGTTGGGATACCCTTATCGCCTTCGTAAAATACGATTCCATTCCTCAAATCAGGAAAATCGGGATGTTGACCGATAGTATGGTTGAAGCTGGCCTTGACGAAAAAGCGGCCTTGAAAAAAGGCTTGATTATCAGGGACACCATCCGGGTGAGTGTATTGGACGAAATTTTCGGAAAAGATTATCCAATCAATGATTTGCGCATTATTCCCAATTCAGGAAACCAGGAGTTCTGGCTGGGCCAAACCATCATAACCACCGGATCGGGTGTAAAAGTGCCTGTTTTTGAAGCTCGTGCACACAATAATCAGGTTTTATTTGAATTAAAAGATGAATACGAGCAAGAAATCATAAACCTGAACGAACAACGCCGTACAAACGACAAGTATCCCGGTTTAAAAGTAGGATCGGTTATCGAGCCGAACAACAATGCCGGTAACTGGGAGTAACAGGCAAATAATAAAATGGATCAACTACACTTGACCGATAAATCATTCGATCCAGAAAGAAGTGAAAACTACATATTGTCCATCCGGTTCTCTCCGGATGGATTTTCTTTTTGTATCTTCGACCCCGACCGAATGATCCCTTTGGTCTACCACAGTCATACATTGAATGCGCAAACCCCGTTTCACCTTAAAAATGAAATAAATAGTTATTTGCATCAGCAACCTGATTTGACCCACCTCTATAAAAAAACAATCATCGCATATTGTAATGGCCGACAACTGATTACCCCCATTAATATAATTAATCCCGAACAATTCAACACAATTTTCAAGGCTACTTTTATCGAACAAGCCGACGAAGAACTTCTTCATTTCAGCATGAAAGAACTTGAATCGGAGATTATTTTTGCCGTACCGTTTTTGTTGAAGGATTTTTTTTCGATCCATTTCAATAACCTGGTTTTTATTCCCGACAGCTTACCGTTGCTTTACCTTGCATGGAATAATAAAAATCGAGGATTGCAAATTTGGGCCAACAGGTCCGGTCATATTTTGTATTTGTGTGCCAGTTTATCGGGACAAGTAACCGGGTTCAATACCTATTATATTAAAGATGAAACCGATTTGCTTTATTATACTGCTGCTTTCTCAAAGCAATTTGAACCACTGAATACAACTGCATTTTTCTTTACAGGAGATTTGGAACCTGGCTCTTCCCTTTTCAATCAACTTAAGAAGTATGGGTTTCAACCCACATTTCTACAATATCCCGCTTCGCTTAATCGCAACCATCAATTAAACCAACAACCCGACCATCGTATGGTGTTGTTAACCACACAATGCCTATGCGTATAGCCGGAGGAAAATACAAAAGCCGAAGTTTCAACCCCGGGAAAAGTTTCAAAGCCCGCCCCACTACCGACATTGCGAAAGAGGCTCTGTTTAATATTCTTTCAAACCGTTATGATTTTGAAGATTGCGAGGTACTTGACCTTTTCTCGGGTACAGGAAGTATCGGATACGAGTTTATTTCAAGGGGAGCCAAGAGTCTCACCATGGTCGAGATCAATCCCAGACATGTAAGTTTTATCCATTCGGTTTTAAATACCCTTGGAGAAAAAGCGAATGTGATAACCAACGATGCATTCCGTTTCGTGCCTAATTGTAAGCAAAGCTACGATATTGTATTTGCCGATCCACCTTACGATCACCCTCATTTCGCGAAAATTGTGGAACTTGTTTTATCAACAGGCATCACAAAACCCGATGGCACCTTCATTATTGAGCATTCGAAGCAGTACGATTTCAGCACTTTGCCTCATTTCTTGGAACTCAGGAAATATGGCCACGTACATTTTTCTATTTTTACCTTTTAAATATCAACAAGATAGCTAAAGCAACGACTCTTTTTTTCTTTTTTTTTAAACTTGGCATTGCGGGAAAGAAAAGAAAGTATATTTTTGCAACGCTTTTGAAAGAGCAAAGCTAAGTTCAAAGAAAATGGTCATGTAGTTCAGTTGGTTAGAATGCCGGCCTGTCACGCCGGAGGTCGCGGGTTCGAGTCCCGTCGTGACCGCAAAAAAACCACCCGATTGATAATCAACCGGGTGGTTTTATTTAACCCATAACCGTCCCTGCCAGGTATCGAGTTCCTGCAACCGTTTTTCCAATTTGGCAGCAAATTCAAAATTTTTGGTTCCCCATTTTGGAGCGAGCACCATGTTAAGTGGGGCTGAACTCACAAAGCGTTCCACAATAATTGCAGGGCTCAAGTGCTCGAGGTATTCAAGAACCAGATCGATGTACTCTTCAACATGTTGAAAAAGAGAAAAGTCTTTAGGATTTTTTTCATATTGGAAGCCCATCACGGTGTTCTTGTGAATCTGTAATTGATGAAGCTTCAGGTTTTCAACAGGCAGACCGGAAATTACAAGCGCTTGTTCAATCATGTCTGATTTGGTTTCACCCGGCAAACCCAGAATGGTATGGATGCAGTTGTGTATTCCCCTTTTCGAAATGGCTTCAATAGCCTTTATCGAATCATCAAAAGTATGGCCCCTGTTGATCCGCCTCAATGTTTCCTCTTTATGCGATTCAACTCCCAGCTCAAGCATCACATAAAAATTTTCAGCCAAGCTTTGCAAATAGTCTAAAAGCTCATTGTCGAGACAATCGGGACGGGTGGCAATTACCAAACCCACAATTTTTGGATGCTGTAAGGCTTCGGCATAATATGCTTTTAACTGCTCCAAAGGGGCATAAGTATTAGTAAATGCCTGAAAATATGACAAGAACTTCATTGCCTCGTATTTCTTTGAAAAAAAATCGATCCCCTTCACAATTTGTTCGGCAATAGGCTCCCTCTGGCCGCAATACTCGGGTTGAAAAGAAAGATTATTGCAATAGGTACAACCGCCGAATCCTTTTGTCCCATCGCGATTGGGACAAGTGAAACCTGCATCAATAGATATTTTTTGTACCCTACCACCAAACTTATTCTTAAAATAAGTGGGGAAATCGTTATATCTTCGCCCGTGGCCCCAAGTAAATATTTTTGAATCATTCATGGCACAAAAATAAAAACTACCGGTTCATTTTTGGTAAAAAGTATCTTCTATGAATCATTTTGAATCTACATGAAGTTTTATACTTTTAACTCTTGAAAATAAAATAGCTATGATCACACAAAACGACATTGAACAAATAGAATTTCAAGGACTTGACATAGAAACAATCGAAAAACAACTGCACTTTTTTCAGAAAGGTTTTCCCCCAATGTGCCTGGTTGGGCCAGCCGTTCCAGGCAAAGGGATCAAAATTTTAAGTGAAGATGAGTTAGGAAGAATGGTTTCAATTTTTGAAAATGCTTTGGTCTCCGGTTCGTCTACATTAAAATTTGTTCCTGCATCAGGAGCTGCCAGCCGAATGTTCAAAGAACTGTTTTCTTTTCTCGAAAAGGCCAAAACCATTGAAGAAGCTAACCTTATAGCCGAAGAAGATCCATCGATCAAGCTTTTTTTCAGCCAGCTTACCAAGTTCGCCTTTTATCCTGAATTGAATTCCCTTATCGAAAACAAAGACGACAAACGCGAGTGGGTAGAAAAACTACTGACTGACAAAGGTTTGGGCTACGGGCAAAAACCCAAAGGCCAACTCACTTTTCACAAGTACAACACCAATACCCGTACCCCATTCGAGGAACATCTTATAGAAGCGGCAGCTTATTGCGCCGGGTCAAACGGAAAGGCAAGCATCCACTTTACAGTTACCCCCGAACACCAGTCGGGTTTTGAACAAATATTTGAACGAATAAAAAAAGAATATCAGAAAAGACTCGGTCTTCAGTTTGAAGTTAGCTTTTCACAACAGAAAAAGTCGACCGATACCCTTGCCGCAGGCCACGACAATTTACCCTTTAGAGACAAGGAAGGCAAGTTGGTGTTCCGGCCGGGAGGTCATGGAGCCCTGATCGAAAACCTGGCCGACCTCAATGCCGACATCATCTTCATCAAGAACATCGACAATGTAGTGCCCGATCACTTGAAGAGCGAAACCAAAAAATACAAGAAAGCACTGGCAGGGGTGTTGATCAGCTATCAAAACAAAATCAAAAACTATCTTGAAAAATTATGCAAATCCGGGGCTGCCGAAAATGAAGAGCTTCTAAATACAGTTGAGTCCTTCATTCAAAAAGAACTGTGTTGCGAATTCTCTTCTCAATTCGATTCGAACCAACAACGGCTTGAGTACCTGCGGAAAAAACTAAACCGTCCCTTCAGGGTATGCGGAATGGTAAAAAATGAAGGGGAACCTGGAGGCGGCCCTTTCTGGGCGGTAAACTCCGACCAATCGGTATCATTGCAGATTGTTGAAAAAGCCCAAATTGATTTATGCAATCCTAAACAACTCGAAATATTCGAACAATCGACCCATTTCAACCCGGTTGACCTCGTGTGCTCAATAATTGATTACAAAGGCGAAAAATTTGACCTATTGAAATTCGTGGATCATCAGACTGGGTTTATCTCAGAAAAATCGCTCGACGGGAAAATATTAAAAGCATTGGAATTGCCCGGGCTTTGGAATGGGGCAATGTCCGATTGGAATACTATCTTTGTGGAGGTTCCTGCCATTACTTTTAACCCGGTGAAAACCGTGAACGATTTGTTGAGGCCGGAACATCAATAATCGAAAAATGAACAAGATATTGTTCGTATGGATAGAGAAGCAGAAGATTATTACGAAGACTTAGAAGCAGAAGAAGCTCTGGACCGGTTTGAAAAAATGATCGCCAAAAAGCAAGTCTTTTACTTCGATGTTTATCAGATCGAGTACATTGCTGATCTTTACATGGAAGAAGACAACATCGAGATGGCCCATCAGGCAATCGAATTAGGCTTGTCACAACATCCGGCTTCTACTGCATTACAGATAAAAAAAGCGGGCATCCTCTTAAATATGGGTGAGGTTGAACATGCACTTGATCTTGCTGAAAAATTAATCCTGATCGAGGATACCAATTTCGAACTTTACCTGATCCAAGGCGCTGCCTTGCTTTTAAAAGGAGCTGAAAAAGAAGCTAGCAAGTCGTTTTCAAAAGCCCTCCTACATACAATCGATGAAAAAGACGAAACCCTTTTCAGCATTGGCTTTGCCTACGAACAAGCCGACCAGATTAAAAAAGCACTGGTCTTTTTAGAAGAAGCTTATAAGATAAATCCGACAAACGAGGCTGTATTGTACGAATTGGGTTATTGTTACGAAAAGATTAACGAAGATTTAAAGAGCATCAAGTTTTACGATCTGTACCTCGATATTGACCCTTTTTCTGATTCTGCTTGGTTCAACCTTGGTATTGTATATACCAAACTAAAGATTTTTGACAAAGCAATCGAGTCCTACGAATATGCTCTGGCAATAAACGAAACCTTTGCCAACGCATGGTTCAACATTGGATACACCTATTGGCTATGGAAAAAATTCAAAAAGGCCATTTCTGCTTTTCTTGAATTTTCAGTTTTCGATCCCGAAAATGACGAAATTCATTGCATGGTGGCCGAATGTTACCTGAAACTGCACAAGAAAAAGAAAGCTTTTTCGTATTACGAAAAAGCAATGGCGATGAATCCCGACAATCCGAATGCTCTTCATGGAATTGGCTTCATCTTGTTACAGGAAGGTAAGATAAAGGAAGCCCACACCTTTCTTAAAAGTGCCGTCCAATTCGAAACCGAAAATGCCGATTTCTGGTTCACCTATGCAAAAGTCTGTGCCCAACTCAACTTGTTTCAAGATGCTATTATGGCCTTTGAAGCTGCGGCAGCCCTGTATCCCGAAAACGGGAATATTTGGTTAAGCCATGCTGCATTGTTGCACAAACGGGGTCAGGTAGCCCAAGCCATCAACTTGTTGTTTTCAGCATTGGACCACCAGCCCGATAACCCAAGCATCAATTATCGCCTGGCTGCCTACCTTCTTGAATTTGGTGACGAAAATGAAGCTACCACTTTTTTCGAAAAAGCCTTATCACTCGACTATGATAATTACAGCCAGTTATTCGATTGCTTCCCCGAGGCCCGCAATAGCGAAACCATCAACAATCTGATTAAAATTTACAAGAAAATTAATCTCTAACAGATTCGGCACACCATTATTTTCAACAATAAAGAGCAACTACAATGAAAGAATATTTAGCTTTATTCCTTAAAGGTGTCGGCATGGGCGCAGCTAATGTTGTCCCGGGAGTATCGGGTGGGACAATTGCCCTGATTACAGGCATATTTCATAAACTAATTGATTCGATCAAAGCGTTCAACCTTACCGCACTCCAGCTTCTGCTCAAAGGAAAGTTCAAAGATTTGGCCAAACACATCAACCTTGATTTTTTGCTTTCTGTGTTTACTGGTGTTGCCGTGAGCATTTTATCGATAGCCAAACTTTTCGCCTTTCTATTCGAAAACTATCCAATTTATATTTGGTCGTTTTTCTTTGGGTTGATCCTTGCTTCTATCTTTTTCGTTGGCAAAACCATTAAAAAGTGGAATGCTTCGGCAATCTCCAGCCTCATCATCGGAACCGCCATAGCCGTGACCATTTCCTTGCTGAAACCTGCGTCGGAAAACAACTCGATTATCTACTTGGTTATATGTGGAATAGTAGGTGCTTGCAGCATGATTTTACCAGGGCTTTCGGGTTCATTTGTCCTAATATTGATGGGCAATTACCAACTCGTCATGATCGAGTCGGTAAACAACCTTGACCTAAAAGTACTTCTTCCTGTGGTAATAGGAGCAGGATTCGGTTTGATTGCCTTCTCGTACTTTCTTTCCTGGATCTTCAAAAAATTCGTAAATCAGACCATTGCTTTACTAACCGGTTTTATTCTTGGCTCCCTGGGCATGATCTGGCCTTGGAAAACACCACAATATGTAATGGACACCAATGGCTTACCCTTATTGAAGAAAGGAAAAATGATCGTCGAAAGCTACCACTGGAACCTTCCCAAGCAATTCGATACGGAACTTATTTTTGCCTTGCTTTTTATTGTATTGGGCATACTGGTTATTTGGATTACAGAAACATTAGCATCGAAACAAAACTAACAAAACTAAAAAACTAAAGTGATGAAGACTTATGGTTTAGTAGGCTTTCCCCTTGGTCATTCTTTTTCAAGAAGATTTTTTACAGAAAAATTTGAAAAAGAAGGCATTACCGATTGTCAATATGTAAATTTCGAAATCGACCACATCTCCAAATTCCCATCGGTCTTTGCAGAAAATAAAAACATACAAGGGTTAAATTGCACCATACCTTACAAGCAACAGGTAATGCACTACCTCGACGAGATTGATGAGGCAGCCCTTGAGGTTGGTGCAGTGAACACAATAAAAACATTTTACTCATCCCAAGGAATGAAATTGAAAGGATTCAATACCGATATTATTGGCTTCGCAAAATCGTTGCGCCCCTTAATCGGGAGCAAACACAACAAAGCACTGATTTTAGGTACCGGGGGTGCGTCAAAAGCCATAAAGTATGTATTGAAACAACTGAATATCGACTATATCTCTGCATCAATTGAAGATGAATTGTTTGAAAATGAAATCAGATATGATAAAATCGATCAAAAGATGATGGAGGAAAGGTTGTTGATCATTAACGCCACCCCGCTGGGCACTTATCCTAAAACCGCAGTTTGCCCAAATATCCCTTATCAATTTATAGGCAGTAACCATGTGTTGTTCGACCTGGTTTATAACCCAGAAGTCACCTTATTCATGAAAAAAGGAGATGAACAAGGAGCCATTGTAAAAAATGGTCTGGAAATGCTGCATGGCCAAGCCCTCGCCGCTTGGGATATTTGGAATTCATAAAAAATTCTCATAAAGTAAACAGCAACTATGATGGCTTTGTCCAATATAATGGAAAAACTAATCAAATAAATCTAAAAGCAAGTTTCCGCATAAACAGAGAACAAAATTTCAAGATTGTTCCATATTTTTCTCATTCCATACCACCTAGCTACCATCCACGATGTACAAAGGGATTGTGGCCATGTTATTAGCACTTCATCGTTTCCCAACTTTTCAAGTTTCCTTTTCGATCGTCTTTTTGAATCGAATGGAATTTCTTTGAAAATCAGCGATAATTGCGATAAAATTTAGAAAGGGAATAAAGAAGAGTCATTGGTCAATTGAAAAAAAAGACACCTTATTGAAGACTGAATATAATGCATTTTGCTTGCCCCTATAAATTGAGGTTTGATCCCTAATAGGATCCCGAACGAAACGCAAGGTTGTATGCAAATAAAAAAGAGTTGCTACTATCTAGGTTGCAACTCTCTAATTTTCAGTGGAGAATATCGGAATCGAACCGATGACCTTTTGACTGCCAGTCAAACGCTCT
>CAZSIK010000135.1:0-10961 GCA_964606515.1 uncultured Prolixibacteraceae bacterium | reverse complement strand
CCTCAGCAACCGGAATCAAGTAATCCATTCCGGTAGTTTTATAAAACAATAAGTAATCCAAAATTAAAATACAGACAACAATGTTAACATATAAAATTAGTCCGGTATTGATACTTATCTTGTTAATGCAGCACATTTGCAGTAATGCGCAAGATTTCGAACCTGACGAAGATGGTAACTATAAATATTATGCAACTTTAAGTTTGGACAAAGTTCCAAATGATTTTAGCAAATCCCATCTCATGGATTTGCTCTCCTGCGATGATAAACTTCCACAAAAAGCAGTTCAACAAATAAATAAAAATATTGTAAGAGTTAAAAAGGCAATTCCAAATGCCAAAAGTGATTTTTTACAACATATATTAATTATTACTGCGAATGTTGATAATTTGGATTTATTAGTAGATAAGTCATCAAATACCCTGTCATTAATAGAAAAAATTTACCCCGATGTACTCACATACGAATCTAACGATTATGGAACCATTGGTGCCTGGTTTGCTGGTGGTGATACTTATCATGATTTGATTAGGACAAATGAAGCCTGGGATATTATTAAAGGAGACGAACGCATTTTGATTGGTTGCACCGATTCTTATTTAAACGAAACGCAAGAAGATTTAATTAATAAAAACTCACAAATAGGACACAATGTTTATCAACCAAGTCAGAAAGACCGTGAAGCTCATGGAACAAGTGTTGTTGGTTGTTTGGTCGCAGAAACAAATAATAATAAAGGAGGTGCCTCTGTAAGCTACAAATCCAAAGTTGTTTTTTCTGATCTATGGGGTTCAGTATTTTTAAGTGAAATTGAAGCAATTGCCCAGATGCCTGGTGTAAGGGTAATAAATCTTAGTTGGGGAAGATGCAATTACTCTACTACAACTAAAGAAAATTTTTATGCCAAAATAAGAGATGAATATAATGTTGTGGTAGTTGCTGGTGCAGGAAATGGTTATAGTACTTGTCCCGGTGGACCAACAGATGAATTTTATCCTGCAATGTACCCAAGTGTTATTGGAGTTACTTCTGTTGGAGCTACTTTTGATCGCAATACTACTTATACTGCACCTGATGGAACATATTGGGGACAATTTTTATGGAAAGATTGTCACCAATGGCAAATTGGAAACGATAGTACCCATCAACACAATGTTAAAGTAGATATTTGTGCCCCGGGCTATAATATTTTTACCACAAGTTGGGGTTATGATATAGACGAAAATACTGGAGCAATTATTTCAATCGATAATAGTAGTTATCAAGAGGCATGGGGAACATCTTTTGCTGCACCTATTGTTGCAAGCGCTTGCGCACTGGTTGCTTCTGTTAATCCCTGTTTATCAGCACAAGAGATACAAAATATAGTTTTAAATTCAGCAGATGCAAGCATATATCAACTGTCAGAAAATCAATCTTATATAGGACAACTTGGGTCTGGACGTTTAGATGTTTATGCTGCGGTTAAAATGGCGTTGGATTTAGGCACTGTTTATATCCAAAATGAGGAATACAATGGCATAGCTGAAACAGAGACCTCAAATACCTCATTGTATGCAGGAAGTTATGTGGATAATTCTAGCACTTATGGTCCGGTTAAAGTAAAGTCAGGTAGCGATATTACATTTGAAGCAACTCATGAGATTTACTTAGATGTAGGGTTCGAAGTAGAAAGTGGCGCTGCCTTTGAAGCAAAAATAATAGATTCACCATGCATAGAATGATGTTTTTTGCCCTCCCAGGAGGTTATCCTAAAATTTTATACAGCCTAAAAAAAGTAGTGACATGAATGAAATATCCCTATAATTACCTAATCCTGAAAGGTTTCCGAAACCTTTCAGGATTAAATTGCCGAATTGTTGAAGACAATGAGGTGGATACGAAGAAGATGATTTTGACAAAATAATAGTCCTGTATATGAGGAAAATATTTGTTTTTGCGCTAATTGTGATACCGTGTACCCTTTTCTGTCAGGAAAAATATTTCACTACAGGAACGGAATGGTATTATAACATACAGGAATTTTTTGAGTTCCGCGATTATGGCTACCGCAAATACAAGGTGTTGGGAGATACCTTGATCGAAGGTGACCGTTGTAAAGTAGTTAGCCATATTGTCCATCGCCATTCGGGCGAGATTATTGTTTACGATCCATTGATTTTTAAAGTTATAGGTGGAAAGATCGACTTGTGGGAAAAAGGACAGTTCCTTACTGTTTATAATTTTGACTTAGGTAAGGGCGATACCCTGTTTCATTCACTTTTCAATTATCAATCGTGCGATTCCTTAACGCCATTGATTATTGATTCGGTTCAAACGATAATGATTGATGGAATTGCCTTAAAAAAGCAATTTGCTTCTCAAACCCTGTTCTTCAAAAAAGAATATAAATATATAAAAGAGCCTGTATTATATGAATTTGTTGAAAGAATTGGAGATTTGGAGTCATTTGTATTTAAGCCACGATGCGATGCAGCAGATGACTGGGGCGCAAACTGGAGTTTAAGGTGTTACACCGACGGTGATTTGCATTTTAGAAATACCTGGTGGAAAAATTACAGTTGCGACGCTATTGTTACAAAAAATGAAACGTTTAAAACTTCCTCTGGCATAAAAATATTTCCGGTAAAAGTTGATGATATGCTTTGCTTGCATTCAGACCAACCGGCAAAATACACCATGAGCATTATTGGGTTAACTGGCAATAGGGTACAAAGTGGTTCAGGTATTTTGCCTGAAAAAATCACTACTTCATTGTTAAATCCCGGATTTTACTTGATCCGGATGTACGTGGACAAGCAAGTTTACATCTTTAAATTTTACAGGTTATGAAACGAACATGTTTGCACAAAAACACAAACACCCATGAACAAAATTTATGTGAGTTCCATCCGGCCAAAATCCCTGTAAAAGAACAGTGGTTCGATCCAAAAGGAACACAGCAAGTTAGAAGTTTTGTTCAGATGAAAATTGCTATTACTGCCATCATCCTTGAATTGCTGCCTTTAAACCTGTTTGCCCAAACAGGTACCACATGCAACAAGCTATTCTTTCTGGATTTGCAGCCCCAAGTGTTGTAAAGCAAAAAGATCTGGCAAATAAAAGTTTATCGGTATTAATTAAAGCCATTGGGCACATTTTTCCAACGAGATACCCCTCGAACCTTTTACCAAAATATAACGATTTGAGATTTCCTCTGTTTCGAGGTGGTGATTCAAGGCATCTACATTGGTAAATTTCTTAAAATGTACCGGGGTAATGGTTTCTCCGAAATTCTTTCCTATCAGGAATACTTCTGCCGCCTTGTTTTGTATAAGAAGATCGGCAATCTTCTGGTGCTCTATAGCTGTCGAATCGCCTAATTCAAGCATGTCGCCCAGAATGAATACTTTGTTTGTGTGGTTGAGCTGCAAAAAGTTTCGTACCGACGCTTCCATGCTGGTAGGGTTTGCATTGTAGCAGTCGAGTAAGAGGGTGTTCTTGCCAGTTTTGGTAAGTTGCGAGCGGTTGTTGCCGGGCTGATAGTTTTCGATTGCTTCCTGTATTTGTAACGGATCGACTCCAAAATGCACACCTATACGGGCTGCTGCCAATACGTTTTCGAGGTTATAGTCTCCGGTAAGTTGGGTTCTCAGGTAAAGCCATCCTTTTGGAAACAGGATTTTGGCGGTGAGGTAAGGATCACTCGAAGCTACTTCGCCTATTAATTCAGTGTTGGTGCCCGATAGTCCATAAGTTAAAACCTTGTTGTTTGAGGAAAGAAGTGCAGTAAGGTGAGCATTGCCGGCATTCAAAAAAATGGGGCTATCGTGTTGGTTAAGGAAGCGGTATAATTCACCTTTTGTGCGAGTTACTCCTTCGAACGAACCAAAGCCCTCGAGGTGGGCCTTGCCTACATTGGTAATCAATCCGTAGTTGGGTTGGGCAATCTTGCAAAGGTTCTCAATTTCGCCCGGGTGGTTCGCCCCCATTTCAATAATGGCGATTTCGTGTTGTGCTTTAATCGAGAGCAAGGTCAATGGCACACCGATATGGTTGTTCAGGTTTCCCTGGGTAGCCAAAACTTTGTATTTATGGCCAAGAACCTCAGCAGTCAGTTCCTTGGTGGTGGTTTTACCGTTGGTTCCTGTAATTGCGATAAGTGGTATTGTAAGCGTTGATCTGTGGAAGTTGGCCAGCTGTTGCAAGGTGCTCAATACTTCATCGACAACGATGCAACGCTTGTTGATTGCCAGGTTGGGCCGGTCGACCACAGCCCAGTGTGCCCCTTGCTCCAGGGCGGCCAAAGCAAAATCATTTCCGTCGAACCGATCGCCTTTCAGAGCAAAAAATATCCCGCCTTCGTTCGATTTCCGGCTGTCGGTAAACGCTTTTGGGAACTGTTGAAATCGTTCATAAAGTCGGGCAATATTCATAATTGTAATTTTGAATTTCAAAAGTAAAAAAAAAAACCTGCCGGTTGTCCGACAGGTTTGCATTATGGAAAAATTTCCTTATTTCGAATTCATCGCGGTGGTTGGAGGCCCAAGATGGGTCATTGCACAGCGAAAGCCAAGATCATCGCTTGCTTCCCATTCGTTCAGGTAACGTCGGGCACCAGGAGAAAGCCAATACGAGCGGTCTCTCCACGAACCTCCTTTGTACACCCTAACCCGGTCGGTAATGGTTGAGCTGATCACCCCTGCATCGGTCGACTGAACGTACATTTTTGGTGTAGTGGCAGTATTGACATTGGGATCAGGTTTGATGCTAGTCCAATCGTTTCCGCTGATCAGGTTCGATAAATAGTCTCCATCGCGGTAGTTGCGATAGTCGATTATGGTATCGAACACAGGTTGCCCGAATTGGTCAAAAACAATTTGCCCCTCGCTATTGCGTTGGTATTCAGTAATTACATTTCCACGGAAGGGTTGGAATTCCTCCACATCGTTTGGTGATTGTGGACGGTATACGTCGGCTACCCACTCGTTTACATTACCGGCCATACAATATAACCCATAATCGTTGGCATCGAACGAGAACACACCAGAAGCAATATCTGCTGCATCGTTAAGGGCACCCGCCATCCCCATAAGGTCACCACGGCCACGGGTGTAGTTTGCCCGCATTCTTCCCTTGCTTTGTTTATCGGCATTTCTTAAGTACTGTCCTTTCCATGGGTAAATCCTGCGTTCGGTTAATAATTCACCATTAGCTTCACCAATCAAGCCCAAGGCAGCGTATTCCCATTCTGCTTCAGTGGGAAGGCGGTAGTTTGGCAGTAAAAGCCCGTTTTCCCATTTTACCCTTGCGTTATCGGTATTTTCCCCCGACACTCCTTGATAGGTTCCGCTCAGGTACCCTTCGGTGGTAAAAACGGTGTTATTGCGTTGTTCCACATCCACATCCATGTACCCATTTTTAATGAGTATGGCTTCGTTAACCCTGTCGGTACGCCATTTGCAATATTCGCTTGCCTGTATCCAGCTTACACCCACCACGGGGTAATCGCTGTAGGCAGGATGCCTTAGGTAGTTTGATACAAAAGGCTCATTGTAGGCAAGCGCCCTACGCCATACCAAGGTGTCGGGAAGCGAAGCCTTATGTTTCTCTGGATTTTCGGGGTAAACATGCCTGAGCCACGCCATGTATTGGCGGTAATCCCAGTTGGTAACTTCTGTTTCGTCCATGTAGAAGGAATGGATAGTAACCCTTCTGGGGTTGTTGTCCCAGTTACGCATTACATCTTCTTCGACCCGACCCATGGTGAAGGTACCCCCCTCGACAAACCTAAGGCCTGGACCAACTTCCTGGGCAATGTATTGCGGATCGTCGAACCCGAAAGCTTTCATGTTTTCAACACTCCAACCTGTTGTACGGGAACGTTCACCAGAATTAACCCAGTTTTTGCTTGCTTTCTGGTTTTTCGACGATTTACAACCGACTAATGCCAGAACCAACAATATGATTATGAACGAAATTTGTCTCATATTCATAATTATTTTCTTCAATTTGCAACAAATATATATAAAATGAATAAAATCCATGAGGATTTAATTCTTCTTTAAACTTCAAAAATAGGAAAAAAGTACATTCACAACTAAACAATTTTCTCTTTTCATTCTTTTAATAAATTCTACAAGCAAAAACGATTGGTCATTGGGTTTATTTTTCAATAACCAATTTTTTTGCAGTGTATAATATTATACTTTTGAAAGCGTTTTTTATACCAGTTTATATTGTGAAAAGGACTTGTAATTCCCCGTTGCAAATATAACACGATAAAACAATTATCGGCAAATTATTGCTTACGTTTTTCTGTGATTAAGGTATTTAGAATAATGAAGATAACAAAAATAGTACTTGTTTTATTATTCCTTCGGGGTTTGCTTGCTTTTAGCCAGCCGTTTAATTTCGAAGTCGACTGGTTGCAATATGTTCAATCTTTGCCCGATGAACCAGGTCTTTCAGAAGGAATTTACCATTGCCATCGCGTTATAGAAGAAGGAGTTGTGTGCCCTGAACTAATAGCCAGGGAAATTAGATGGGAGCTTATTGACGATTCTCTTGAAATTAGTAAAATATCAGGCCTTCCTTTTTTTAGCGGAATAAAGCCTATGCTATATACGGCTGATGGATCTAAAATCGTTTCCTGTATGTTGGTCCCGATTAAGTTCGATGAGGGAAAATTTTATCGGGTGAAAAGTTTTGAGGTCCATGCCCCAAATTCGAGCATCTTAAAAAATGCTGAAACGGCTTCAGGTCAAGCATCTTCCTCGGTTTTGGCCAAAGGAAAATGGATTAAGTTAGCAATTAAGGGACGTGGAGTATACAAAATATCTTACGAAAAGTTGAAAGAGTGGGGGATCACTGCTCCCGAGAAACTGGGCTTATATGGCAACGGTGGGGCTGAACTACCCAAAATGAACCAGGCTTCGTATCCCGACGACCTTGTTTTGAATCCGGTGATGCATGCAAAAGATGGAAACGGGAAAGCTTGCATGTTCTTTTATTCTCCTGGAACATCCAGTCTTACTTACGATGTCTCAGATAAAGTATTCAGGCACTCGGTCAACTCGTTCAGCGATAACAGCTATTATTACCTTTCAACCGATGCTGGCATTTCTCCCGGAATGGCTTCAATGCCTATCGTGGAGGGAATACCGGATGTGGAACATACTTCGTACGATGAGTATGGTTTTATTGAAAGGGAAGCCAACAACCCCATGAGTTCGGGCCGAAAATTATATGGCGATATTTTTAATTCCATGACTAAGAATACTTACGTAATCGAGTTTAAAAATATTATTGGTGATCAACCGGCTTCCTTAACCATTGCCGGAGCAGGAAGATCGAGTACCAATACTAATTTTGAAGTTTATGTGAATGGGGCGTTTCAAGATCAAATTTCTTTTAGCCCTGTTGATGTTACCTCGAAATATACGCTGTTTGCTTCTCATAATGAAAAAACCTGGCCCATCACGGCAAAAAATAAAATTGAGATCAGCATCAATTATCTTACTGAGTCGGCTGGGGGCAAAGCATGGCTCGACTTTATCTCGGTTTCGGCCAGGGCCAGCCTTTCCTTTCATGGTTCTTTCATGCATTTTAGAAATAGAGAGGATCAAGCCCGGAGTATTGTGCAATATAAACTTGAAAATGTACCCCCAACCGCTTATATCTGGGATGTTTCCGATCCATTGAACCCGGTACAGGTTTTTCAGGCTTCGCAACAAGCGCAGGGCACAGTTTCGTTTAAAGCCTTAGGGGGTAAAATTTCAGAATATTTAATCTTTAATGCTCTGGAAAACCAAATTCCTGAACCTGTTTTTATTTCGAATGTAGAAAATCAAGATATAAAAGGAAGCCCAGTGCCTGATCTGATCATCGTAACCCACCCTGAATTCCTTAGTTCTGCTAACCTTTTAGCCAAACATCGCCGGGAAAACGATGGTTTTTCAGTGCTGGTTGTAACTACCCAACAAGTGTATCACGAATTTTCGTCGGGCATTGCAGATGTAGCCGCAATACGGAACATGGCCCGTTACTTTTACCGCTTAAATCCTTCAAATAACAATAGGTTCCGCTACCTTCTATTGATGGGCGATGGCCACTTCAACAACAGAAGTGCCCAAGCTTTAATTCCGACTTATCAATCCGAAAATTCCCTTCATCAGCTCTGGTCGTATGTCACCGACGATTTCTTTGGCCTGCTCGACGACAACGAAGGCGAATCGTCGGGTTATCTTGATATTGGTGTTGGACGGCTTACCTGCAAAACCAAGGAGGAAGCGGCTATAATGGTTTCAAAAATCATTCGCTACGACTCAAGCGAATCAAGGGGAAATTGGAGAAACAGGATCTGTTTTATTGCCGATGATGAGGACTCCAATATTCATATGGCCGATACCGAAAAGTTGATCGATACGGTGAAGGCCAATTATCCGGGTTTTTATATCGATAAGATTTACTTCGATGCTTACAAGCAAGTTAGCTCATCTGATGGAGCAAAATATCCCGAAGTAAATGAGGCCATCGATCGTAGGGTTGAAGAAGGGGTTTTAATCCTCAATTACGTTGGCCATGCCAATAATGCTTCCTTAGCCGCAGAAGATGTGTTGTTAACCAGCCAAATCAATTCGTGGAACAACAGTCAAAGTCTTCCGGTTTTTGTTACCGCTACTTGCGAATTCAGTCAATTTGATGGAGATGCTGATTCAGCTGGCGAAATGATACTTTCAAATGCTAACGGGGGTGGCGTAGGTCTTTTCTCAACCACTCGGGTAGTTTATTCAAATGCCAATTACAACCTGAGCAATAATTTTTACGGATCGATCTTCGAACTCGACAGCGACGGTGAAAAACTTCGACTGGGCGAAGTAATGCGTAGGGCAAAAAATAAAACATTATATGATACAAACAAATTAAGTTTCGCGCTGCTTGCCGATCCTTCGATGCGATTGGCTTTCCCACGGCATAACGTGGTAAGCACTTCAATTAACGGGGTGCCGGTTAATGAAGGACTTGTTACGGTGGGGGCCCTCGAAAAGGTTACTGTTGAAGGAATGGTATGCGACAGGGAAAACAACCTTTTGCCTGAGTTCAATGGTGAAGTAACAGCCATGTTGTACGACAAGGAAGTCAGCGTGAACACCTTGGCCAACGACGGGGGAAAACCATTTAATTTTTCGATGCAAAGTAACCTGATTTATAAGGGTAAAGCTTCGGTCGTGCAAGGTAGGTTTCAATTCTCGTTCGTGGTGCCTAAAGATATTTCTTATCAGATTGGGGCAGGTAGAATCTTTTATTATGCTGTAAATGAAAGCGAAGATGCAAATGGCTCATCAAGCGCATTTAATATCGGAGGTACAGGCGCCAACCCGATTGTCGAGAATAATCCTCCCGAAATTCAGTTGTTTATGAATGACGAACAGTTCCAGCCTTATGGAAAGGTGGCTTCAAGTGCCTTGCTCCTGGTGAAACTGTTCGATGAAACCGGGATCAATACGGTGGGCGCGGGCATTGGCCACGATCTGATCGGGGTTCTCGATGGCGATTATGCCAACCAGTTCGTTCTGAACGATTACTATTCTTCCAAAGCAAATAGTTATCAGGAAGGAACTATATTATATCCATTGAATAATTTATCTCCCGGAGAACATACCATCCTTGTAAAGGTTTGGGATGTACAGAACAATTCAACCGAAAAAGAAATTCATTTTATTGTGGAAAATGGGTTTAAAGTATTCTCAGTCAACAATTATCCCAATCCGGTCGAGGATGTTACCTATTTCGCGATAAACCACAATCTTCCTGGAGAAATCTTCAAAGCCAAAGTAGATATTTTTTCCCTCGATGGCCGGAAAGTGTATGCCTGGGAAGAAAATGTTACTTCATCGGGTGGGGTGGTTTCCCGTTTGAAATGGGATTCGAACCGTTTATCAATGCCATTGAAAATGAATCAGATCCTGGTATACCGGGTCATGCTTGAATCGCCTAAGGGGGAACAAGCGGGTGGGGCAGGAAAACTATACTTAAAAAAACGTTTGCAATAATTGGAGGTTTGCCCCGTTAATGTATTTTTGAAGTCGAATTTTATTCAGTATTAACATAGTATATTATGAAGCGTTACACGATTTGCTTTTTATTGATTTCCTTATTGTTTTCTTATCGAGCGGTAGCCCAATCAGTTACTGGTTCTAACGTAGTAACCTCTGCACTGCCGTTCCTTACCATCGCCCCCGATTCGAGGGGAGGCTCCATGGCCGATGCCGGTGCAGCTACCTCGCCCGATGTGAACTCGCAAAATTATAACCCTGCAAAATATCCCTTTACCATGAGCAATTCGGGGGTAGCTCTTTCCTACACCCCCTGGTTAAGGGCTTTGGTTCAGGATATGAACCTGGCCTATCTTGTAGGGTATCATAAACTCGATGAAGTACAGGTGGTAAGCGGTAGTTTAAAATATTTCGACCTAGGCTCTATTGCAAAATATAACGAGATAGGAGAGCCCCTTGAAACCATCAATCCCAACGAATTTGCCTTCGATATAGGGTATTCCCGTAAATTATCCGATTACTGGGCCGGTTCGGTTGCCCTTCGTTATATGCGCTCCGATATTTTTCAAGGAGAGGAAGATCTGTATGCTGGTAATTCGTTTGCTGCCGACGTGGCTTTTTATTATACCCGCGAGTTCAGAAAAGCCCGGAAATTGTCGAATGTTTCGTGGGGGATCAATGTGTCCAACATTGGAAATAAAATAACTTACGACAAAGGGAACATCAAAGACTTTATCCCGACCAACCTTAGGATAGGCGGGGCTTATACAACCGAATTGGACCAATATAACCAACTTTCTTTTACCCTCGACTTGAATAAGTTATTGATTCCTTCGCTGATCAATAAAACCAATAAAGAGAAGTGGCTGAACGGCGAAATCGATAATCCACGTAATCTTGGAAATAGCGAATACGGGGTAATCG
>CAZSIK010000134.1:2597-10961 GCA_964606515.1 uncultured Prolixibacteraceae bacterium | reverse complement strand
GGTATGATGGTAAGTATCGTGACCAACTTCTTCCAAATCGTTGTGTTTTCCTGAAACCCTGAGGCACTTTTGGGTATCGGCAATCCTCGGGTATTGCATGGGTTGATTTCCCAGAAAGATATCTTTAAACTGGTTCATCCCCGCGTTGGTAAACATCAACGTGGGATCATTTTTCACTACCATTGGGGCCGAATGCACTATATGGTGCGATTTGCTCTTAAAGAAATCGAGAAAAGCCTGTCGAATCTGTTTTGAAGTTAATGCCATTTTTAAGAAAATTTAAATTTTCGCTGGTTAAAAAACATTAGGATTTTTTCAAAATATTGTTAGTTTTGCTAACACCAAAAAAAATCCCTAAAAACGAAAGTGCAAAAATAGAAATTGTAGAACGAGAAAGACGTAATTAGAAAAATTTTTTGGCATGAGTTATACAAGATATAGGCTGGATCCTAAGACCCTTACATTTGAAAAACAGGAATTGCATCTTGGCAAGAAAATGCGCAAAGCAATGTATCTGGGATTTGTTACTTTAATTTTTGGCACCCTGCTCTCAAGTTTCATCATTAGCCATTATGAAACCCCGAAGATGAAAAATCTTAAAAAAGAGAATAAACTCCTGCGTAATCAATACAACAACCTCGATGATAAGTTGCAAACCATCGAACAAGTGCTTTCCCAAATTCAGCAATACGACGACAATATTTACCGGGTAATGCTTAATAGTGAACCCATTCCTTCAACTGTCAGAAAAGCGGGATTTGGCGGAGCAAGCAAATATGCCGACTTGGGTTCGTTCCGCGACGGGGAAAAGATCATTCAAACAGCCAAAAAAATCGACATTCTGTCCAAACAAGCATACATTCAAGCTAAATCGTACGAAGAAGTTTTTGCCATGGCAGTAGCCCACGAAAGGGAAATAGCCTCAACTCCAGCCATTATGCCCATCAACAGTCGTAATGTCAATTTTCTCTCTTCAGGCTGGGGCATGCGGATCCATCCAATTTATAAGGTGCCCCGTTTTCATTACGGGATCGACATTGTAGCCTCGACAGGAACCCCTGTTTATGCTGCTGCCGATGGAGTGGTTACCACCGTAAAAAGCCTGTTCGATGGTCATGGCAAACACATTATTATTGACCATGGTTTCACCTATAAAACCCTTTATGCCCACCTTCACCAATTCAATGTTGCAGAAGGCCAGAAAGTTAAACGTGGCGATCTTATCGGCTACGTGGGCAATACAGGAACTTCCACCTCACCTCATCTCCATTATGAAGTCCATCGGAATGGAAAAGCAATCAACCCGGTTCATTTTTTCATCAAGGACATCACACCCGAAGAATATGAACAAATTCTTGCTTCATCATTGCATGTTCGGCAATCGCTCGACTAATAATTGATCATGAAAAAAACAATGGTAATTGGTGCCTCCGAAAATCCAGAGCGATATTCGTATAAGGCCATATTGATGCTTAAAGAATATGGCCATGAAGTAGTTGCACTTTCCAAAAAACCAGGCAAAGTGGATGGGATTGTTTTCATTACCGACCTCCTCCCAGTCGACAACCTCGACACGGTTAGTCTTTATCTTAGTCCAAAAAACCAGACCGAATATTTCGATTATATTCTTCAACAATCTCCACGAAGAGTAATTTTTAACCCCGGAACCGAGAACCCCACATTTGCTCAGCTGCTCCACAACAATCAAATTCAGGTAATAGATGCGTGTACTCTGGTTCTACTCAAGACTGGACAATACTAAACCATACAGTAAACCACGCCATTCCTTTTTATTTCTTGGAAACCAAAAGCACAGAAACCGGATAATGGTCGGAATGGTTCACCTTATGCCGTGTATAATTGTACGATTTAAAACAATCGGAATGAAAAACATAATCGATCCTAAAAGGGGCAATGGGGTACCTGAACGTATTTGAAGTACCAGTTCCCGAACCTTTAAACGCATCGCTCAGCAGATCGTCAATTTTAGCATAGGTGAATGAATTGGGAATGTCGTTAAAATCACCACAAACTATCATCCTTTCGTGAGGGCAACTTTTTATATGGTCGGCCAGCATTTTTACCTGAACCGACCTTTTGCTGTTCCCTCTCCTCAGCTTTCCACCAACAGTTTTGGCTTCAAGTATTTTATCCGATTCAAACGAAAGAGAGTCAACCAGGGAGTACTCTTCCTTGTAAATACTAAACGACTGAAGGTGACAATTATACACTCTCATGGTATCCTCATCAACCTTGATATCACAAAAAATAACCATGTTGCTCGATTCTTTAAACCTGATTTCGCCCATGTTCACAATCGGGAAACGGCTGAAGGTTACCGGGCCCCCCCAGGCACTCATATGGGCCAACTGACAATGCTTGATTCCAGGAAACCGCAATTTTAACTTCAACGGATTAAGCTCCCCCTTTTTTTGAAGCCGGTTTTCTTGCAAACAAATGATATCAGCTTGCTGAGCGGCAATAAAATCGAGAATGGCTGTATCCTTTTGCTTGCCGAGGAAATATGAATTATAATGATGCACATTGTATGTCAATACTTTAATCCCTTTTTTATGATTTGTTGAACGAGGGGTATATCTAATAAAATTCCCTATATTTTGGATCCCAAGCACAATAATGATGATCGAAACCATGAAATAGTTCTTTTTAAATAGTAGCCAAAAAGCCACGAAAGCAATATTTACCAGCAATAAATATAGTTGAAATAAGCCTAAAAGTGGAAATGCCCAAAGTTTTTGCGGATTGGCATAGGGAACCAAATAGGTTAGACCCAATGCTAAAGCGAATAAAATATTAGCAAGCAAGATGATATTTCGGAACAGTTTCCTCATTCAAACGTAAGTCTTATGTTTCCCTTCCCAAATATAGAAAACTCCGGCTAAGTAACAATTCGGGCTGAATTTAATTTCAATTTTAAAATACACGACAAATTTCAATGCAATCAACCGATAGCTATTAAAATAATGCGACCTTTGCAGCAAAGGTGTTATGAGTAAATTAGTATGAAACAGGAAGTAAGAAAAGAGAAAAAAGGTACTCCCGGAAAATCCAGGTTCGATACCAGCAAAACAAAAGGGAAAAAAAGCGCGTTCAAAACAGCAAATACAGGTAAGGCCGCTATTTTTAAAAAAAATATAAAGCAGGAAGAAATCTCCGGAAATCAGGAAAAGAAAAAAAGGACCATCCAATCGCCCGTGAAGAAAACGGGGTTTGGACTGAATGAAAAAATCAGGTTGAATCGGTTTCTGTCCAACTCAGGTGTATGCTCGAGACGCGATGCCGATATGTACATCCAAACAGGATGTGTTACCGTAAACGGCAAAATGGTTTCTGAACTGGGTTCAAAAGTTTCGCTGAACGACGAAGTCAGGTTTAATGGGCAACTATTGAACCCCGAAAATAAGGTTTACCTCCTGCTCAACAAACCCAAAGGCTATGTGACCACTACCGAAGACCCCCAAGAGCGAAAAACCGTTATGGACCTTATAAAAAATGCCTGTTCCGAGCGAATTTACCCAGTTGGCCGTCTCGATAAGGAAACCTCAGGCGTTTTGCTTTTCTCAAACGATGGTGAATTGGTGAAAAAACTGACCCATCCCAGTTACAACAAGAAGAAAATATACCATGTTTTCCTCGACAAACCTTTAACCAAAGCCCATCTGCTCGAAATTGCCAGAGGCATTGTACTCGACGACGGACCTATTGCAGCCGATGCCATCAGTTATCCCAACGAAGAAGATAAAAGGGAAGTGGGCATAGAAATCCACTCGGGCAGAAATCGTGTCGTACGCCGCATTTTTGAGCAACTTGGCTACAAGGTCGAAAAACTCGACCGGGTATTGTTTGCTGGTCTAACCAAGAAAAATCTTCCCCGGGGCAAATGGCGTTTTCTTACCCCATCGGAGATAACTCAACTAAAAATTTAATTTTTTGTAATGATCAGGCAGTTTTGATTACCCATTAACCGTATGGAAAAGGAACTGTTTTTGCAAATCATTGCCCGGAATCAGGGAATTATCCACAAGGTGTGTGGCATTTACTGCGACACACACGAAGACCGTGAAGACCTGTTCCAGGAAATTGTTGCCCAATTATGGCATTCGTTTCACCGTTTCAGGCACGAATCGAAAGTGTCGACCTGGATGTACCGGGTAGCACTCAACACGGCCATCACCCATTTCAAAAAGGAAAAACGGAGACCCGATCGCGATGATTTGCAGTTTAACAGTTTACATATTGAGCAAGACGAATACGATGGGACTGTTGAACTGAAGCTAAAAAGTCTTCATACCGCTATTTCGAAATTGACTGGTATCGAGAAATCGATCACGCTCCTCTATCTTGAGGATAAAAGCTATGAAGAAATCGCTGAAATTGTGGGCATTACCCAAAACTATGTGAGGGTAAAAATGAACAGGATCAAGGCAAAACTTAAAAAATTAATGGAGGGGGAAGAATAATGGAACTGGATGACCTTAAAGGAGTTTGGGGAGAGTTTTCCTCACGGAGCGAAAAAGCTAATACCCTTACCGAAAACCGTATCGAAACCATGATCGGCAAACAAACTACCGATATCTCTCAAAAAATTGGGCGCAATTTTCGCATTGGCCTTGGAATTGCCTTAGCCTGGGCCTGTTTTAACCTCTCGGCCGATTTCTTCTTTTCCCCTTTCATCGAAAAATACATGGACCAACCCAACGACCACGACCCAATCCTTCTTTCCATCTTTATTGTGGAGATATTCAGTTATGTATTGATCTTCGGTTCTCTATTCCTCTTCTGGTTCCGGTTCAGCAAGATCGATAACCGGCAAATCGATCGTTCCGACCTCAGACAAACCCTTACCGCCTACATCAAGATAATCGATGCATATCGAAAAATGTTCTATCTGATCCTGATTTTGGTACTTATATACGTGATCATCTCGTTCGGAACCGGTTTTGTTATCGGGTTTACCCAGGAAATGGATAATTTGGGCACCCAACTTTCCGATCTTTCAGTTTCGAGATGGACTATTGTAGTCATCTCCTTTTTGCTTACCGCCGGATTGATCATTGGAATTTACATCTTGTTGTTCAACCTCTTCTATAAAAAATTATACGGAAGGTACCTTGCACAACTCAAGAGTAGCCTTAACGAGTTAAATGAAAAAAACTTTATCGGAGAACTTGAGCATGACCAACAATAAAAAGGAAAACTTGTTGAAACTCATATAAGGTTTTCTTATCAAAACCTAAAATTTTTACCTTTAAATCCAATATAAAGCCCATTCTTGCGGAGAATGGGCTTTTCGTTTTATATTTGCAGCGATATTTCACACAATGGGGTGCCCGGCAGACTATTCTGCCCACCGGTTTAGCCGGTGAAAGTTACGGGCTGAGATTAAACCCTTTGAACCTGATGCGGGTAGTGCCGCCGAAGGGAAGGTGTAAACAGGAGCAACATCCTGCCTCATTGGTTATTGTTTAACCAATTACAAGTGTTTAAAATGAAAACTTTTTTTCTTATTGTAACCCTCTTTCTCGGGTTATCGTCGTTGGCCCAGCACCGATTGACAGGCAAGGTTTTTAACCATGAAAATGAACCCCTACCCGGGGTAACCATTGTGGTGCAAGGTACTACATTGGGCACAGTGACCGACACACAAGGTTCGTTTGCCTTATCGCTTCCTCAAAGAAACTGTAACCTCAAAGCTTCGCATGTGGGGTACTCTGATTATCAGAGCCAATTTCAACTCTCAACAGATCAGTACCTCGAAATTCATCTCAAACAAGCTGAAATTCTTACTGAAGAAGTGTTTGTTTATGCAACCAGGGCCGGATTAAAAACCCCGGTAGCAGTTTCCCAGGTTAACCAGGAACAAATAGCCGAACGAAACCTAGGACAGGATATACCTTATCTTCTGAATACCACGCCTTCGTTTGTCAGTTCGTCGGATGCAGGAACCGGTGTAGGTTATACGGCATTCCGAATTCGCGGCACCGATGCCAACCGTATCAACATTACCCTTAACGGGATCCCGGTTAACGATGCAGAGTCGCATGGGGTATGGTGGGTAAACATGCCCGACTTTTCATCATCGGTCGAGAACATTCAGGTGCAACGTGGAGTGGGAACATCGACTCATGGGGCTGGCGCTTTCGGAGCCAGTATCAATATGCAAAGCAGCACGCTCAATCGGGAAGCTTACGCTGAATACAATGGTGCGGGTGGTTCCTTCAACACAATTAAAAATACTATAAAATTAGGTTCAGGATTGCTCGGCAAGCATTTCAGCTTTGATGCCCGCCTTTCGAACATCAAATCCGACGGATTTATAGACAGGGCCTGGAGCAAGCTGAAATCGTTCTACGTATCGGGTGGGTATTATTCCGACCAAACCATTTTCAAAATCAACATTTTATCGGGCAAACAATCAACCTATCAGGCATGGAATGGCGTTCCTTCGGTTCGGATTAACAACGATCTTGAAGGCATGAAGCTTTATGGAGAACACGAACTTATTTCCCAAAAGGAAACCGAGGAGATGATTGCATCAAACAGCCGCACTTACAACCTTTACACCTATGAAAATGAAACCGACAATTATCAACAAGATCATTATCAATTCTTGCTGTCGCACCAGTTTTCAAAACGATTAAACGTTAGTCTGGCGGGGCATTATACTCGTGGGTTGGGTTATTATGAACAAGAAAAAAACGACGAAAAGTTGTCGAAATATGGATTATCCCCCATCTTGGTGGGTGATACTACCATTAAACGCACCGATCTAATAAGGCAAAAATGGCTCAACAATCATTTTTATGGGGCCACCTTCTCGTTAACTTATGCTGGTTCGCGATCGGAAGTGACCCTGGGAGGAGGATGGAACCAATATTCAGGCAATCATTATGGAAATCTGATTTGGATTCGTACTGCAGGAAACTTAGACAAAGACCATGAATGGTACCGGAACCTGGGAGAAAAAACAGATTTTAACTTTTACGCGAAATATAGCCATGAAATAAACCAATGGCTCAATGCATATGCCGATCTTCAATACCGAGGCATCGATTACACCATTGATGGCTTCGACGATAATTTGAGGAACATTACCCAGCAACACCGCTTCGACTTTTTTAATCCCAAACTGGGGCTTTTTGCTGAACCTACAGAAAATCAGAAACTATATTTGACCTGGGCCCTTGCTCATCGCGAGCCCAACCGAAGCAATTACACCGATGCCGATCCGAATAAAAAACAACCGGTTGCCGAAAGACTGAACGATTTTGAAGCCGGGTACTCGTTTCAGCAGGATGGTTTTTCGATCGGCACCAACCTTTATCTGATGAACTACACCAATCAGTTGATCTTAACCGGCATGATCAATGACGTTGGGGACCCCATTATGACCAATGTAGATAAAAGTTACAGAACTGGTATTGAACTAGTTTCATCGATTATAATATTCAAGAAACTCAAATGGGAAGGCAGCCTCACCTTCAGTAAAAACAAAATTCAGAATTTTATAGAATACGTCGATAATTGGGACACTTGGGCACAAGACTCCTTCGCCCTTGGAGAAACAGATATTGCATTCTCTCCCAAGGTGATTTTCAACAGCCAATTGAGGTACGATCCATCCCGGGCACTGTCATTCATACTCCTAACTCATTATGTAGGAGATCAATATATCGACAACAGCATGAGCCCCGACCGGCAACTAAACGATTATCTGGTCAACAACCTGAAAGTAGGTTACCGCATTCACCCGAAATGGATAAAAGAAATTGAATTCAACCTGTTGATCAACAACTTGTTCAACACTAAATACGAATCCAATGCCTGGGTGTATTCTTACCTGTACGAAGGGAAAAGGTATAAAATGGACGGCTACTTTCCTCAGGCAGGAATTCATTTCTTGTTTGGGATTAATTTGAAAATTTAGGCTATTTGTTAAGGATAAAAAGAAAAGCCCCCTTACGCAGGAGGCTTTTCTTTTTATTACTGAATGACTATTGATTTCCAATTTCGTTATCGACCAAGATACGGCCACAATATTCACAAACGATAATTTTCTTACGCGAGGCAATATCAAGTTGGCGTTGGGGTGGAATTTTATTGAAGCAACCCCCGCAAGCATCGCGTTCAACGGTAACCACGGCCAAACCGTTCCGTGCATTTTTTCTGATCCGTTTAAATGCAGTAAGCAAACGTTCCTCAATCAAGGCTTCGATTTTTGACGATTTTTCCAACAGCTTCTCCGATTCAATCCGCGTTTCGGAATTGATATCTTCGAGTTCTTTCTGTTTCCGGTCAATATCTTCTTCATCTTTCCCCCTTCGAATCAACAGTTACCACGAT
>CAZSIK010000134.1:0-2587 GCA_964606515.1 uncultured Prolixibacteraceae bacterium | reverse complement strand
CTGTCGATATCGTCCTCGCGTTCTTTTAAAAGGACCTGGGCTTCTTCGATCTGCTCTTTTTTCTTAGACAGCTCGGCCGAATGCTCCCTGATGCGTTTTTCAGACAATTCAATTTCAAGTGTTTGGAATTCAATTTCTTTAGATAAAGAATCGAATTCCCTGTTGTTCCTTACATTGTTTTGTTGTTCGGTATACTTGGCAATCAAGGTCTTCGATTCACCAATCGCAGCCTTCCGGTTATTGATAGCGGTATCGAGGTTCTTGACATCGTCCTGATAGTTGTTGATACGGGTTTTCAATCCCGCGATTTCATCTTCAAGATCTTGCACTTCAAGGGGAAGTTCGCCCCTGAGTGTTTTCAACTTATCCATTTCAGAAGCTACCAATTGCAGCTCGTACAGCAGTTTCAACTTTTCTTCAATCGGCATCTCACGCCCTTCGACGTTCTGAGTATTTACAGTCATGCTCAAAAAATTATTAATTGTTTCAGAACAAATAATTTACAGGATTAGTTTGTGTTTTCGACAAACGGAGGGCAAATTTAGGAAATTTATTTGTAACTATTTCAAAAAAAAGTTCTTTGGTAAATTGTTCGCTTTCATAATGTCCTATATCTACCAGTATGATCCTGTTTTCAGCCTCAAAAAACTGGTGGTACTTTACATCGCCGGTAATAAATACATCGGCACTGGAACGGAGTGCATCGGGTATCAGCGAACTTCCTGCACCTCCACACAAGGCAACTGCCTTTATCTTCCCGGGCAATAAAGGAGAATATTTCAAGGCGGTGCAGGCAAAAGCCTTTTTTACCTTTTCGAGAAACTCAAGCGCTTCGATCGGCTCCTCCAGAGTTCCTATTACACCCAGGCCAATGCCAGGGTGTGGGTTTTCGATAGGGTAAAGGTCGTAAGCCACCTCCTCGTAGGGATGGGCTTCGATCATGGCCGCAACAACCTTCGCTGCAAGGAAAGTAGGGACAACTGTTTCAATCCTTATCTCCGGTTCAGAATGGAATTCACCTTTTTCCCCGATAAAAGGAGAGGTACCAGGGCCTCCCCTGAATGTGCCTGTGCCTGGCACGTTGAAACTACAGGAATCGTACTGACCAAGGGTACCTGCACCTGCTTCAAAGAAGGCTTTTCTTACCTGGTCGGCATGAGAAAGCGGTACAAAAACGACCAGCTTTTTAAGCAGCCCTTTCTGAGGTGCCAGAACCTTTATTCCTTTAAGCCCTAACACCTGGGCCATTTTTTGACTTACCCCGTTGCTTGCAACATCGATATTGGTGTGTGCTGCATAAATGGCAATATGGTTTCTGATGGCCTTAATTATAGCTCTTTCGCTATCGGTTTTGCCGGTCAGCTTTTTTATACCACTGAAGATTACAGGATGATGGGTAATTACCAGATTACATTGATTATCAATTGCCTCATCGATAACCGCTTCAGTAACATCAAGTGTAATTAAGGCTGAGGTGGCACGATCGAAACGGCTACCCACTAGCAGACCGCAATTATCCCATGATTCCTGCAAGGAAGTAGGGGCAACTTCTTCGATACAATTAATAATATCGTTGATTGTGGGTTGAATGACCTGATCCATCAGAGTTCATTTTTTATTTCAAGAAGCAATTCCCTGATGTTCTTTAGTTTTTGCACCAATTCCAATTCAGGGATTTCATCGCCCTTATTTTGCTTTATTTTCTTTTTGGCACCATCGAGGGTCATACCCCTTTCTTTTACCAGATGAAAGATCAATTTAAGCTCCTCAATATTTTCAGGGGTAAAAAGACGGTTCCCTTTTTTATTCTTGTAGGGCTTTATGTAGTCGAATTCTTTTTCCCAATAGCGAATCAATGAAGTTTTAACCGAAAACATTTCGGCAACTTCACCAATTGAATAAAAGTGTTTTTCGATTACAGGTTTTTTAAAAGCCATAGCCAAAGGTACTATTTTTTTGTTTCCACCTTCGAGAGAAGTACTACTGCATGGGCTTCAATTCCTTCTTCCCGGCCTACAAACCCGAGTTTTTCGGTAGTAGTAGCCTTGATGGATACACAATCGATGGCGACTCCAAGGATTTTAGCCAGACAATCCTGCATCCCGGCAATGTAGGGATTCAATTTGGGTTTTTGGGCGCAAAGGGTTGAATCGAGGTTTACCAGGCAATAGCCTTTTTCTTGAACAAGGCCATAAACTTTTTTAAGCAGCAATTTGCTGTCGATATTCTTAAAGCTATTGTCGTTATCAGGGAAATGATAACCAATATCGCGTAAGGCAAGTGCACCCAGCATACTATCACAAATGGCATGAATGAGTACATCTCCGTCGGAGTGAGCTACAGTACCCAAATGGTATTCGATTTTTATTCCACCCAACCAAAGCGATTCTCCAGCAGCCAGTGCATGGACATCATAGCCGTGACCAATCCTGAGTTCCATTATTTACGCCGGCGGCCCTGGTTTTGAAAATCGTCGAGATCGAAACCCAAGGTAAACCTAAGTGTGTTTTCCAGCGGGCTGGTACGCGAAAGGGTAAATATGTAAGAAAAGTCGAGTGAGAACACGTTCATTTTTAAACCTGCCCCA
>CAZSIK010000133.1:0-11009 GCA_964606515.1 uncultured Prolixibacteraceae bacterium | reverse complement strand
ACTGAGCGATGGCACCATTTGCGGGCACAAAAATATACTTTTTTCTTTAATAGCAAAGTTTTTTCTTTAATGAGTGGAAGTTTTTTGTGCTTCAAAAAAAAAATTGGAAATAGGTTGAGGATTGGAAAAAAAACCTATTTTTGCACCGTCTTTTCAAAAAGGTAGTTTTGTCCTGTGGTGTAATTGGCAACACGTCTGATTTTGGTTCAGAAGAGTCCAAGTTCGAGCCTTGGCAGGACAACACCAAAACCTGTTAACCTTAAAAGTTGACAGGTTTTTTTTCAGTAAAAATTTTGTTCATTGAAAACATGTTTATAGATTTGCATCCGCTTTGCACAAACAGTGTCCCGTGGTGTAATTGGCAACACGTCTGTCTCTGGATCAGAAGAGTTCAGGTTCGAGACCTGACGGGACAACCTGGAAAAAAGAGCTACAATTTAAATAAGTTGTAGCTCTTTTCTTGTTTACAAGAACGGGAAAAAGTCATTGGTCATTGGGAAATAAAACGGATCATGCAGAATTTCTGCGTCATTCAGCGCAATCTGCGGGAAAATCAGAAGGGAATAATGGAAAAGTCATTCATTTTTGAATTATTCGGCTTCCAGAGCTTTGTTAAAATTCAACATTTTCAATAGCCTTCCCTTTGTTCTGCTATTTTCATAAGATAGAGGGAAACGCAGCAGCCATTCCAAAATTACATTTATGCATATCCTTACCGACAAGGGGTAAGCCAGTAAAATGAACTAATAGCTGCTATGCATTTCTGTACTATTTTTTTGAAAAAACATTCTTACAAACAAAAAATTATTGAAATATTGTGATTTAAAGAAAAAATGGTTTTACTTTTAGAAGCTAAACCTCAAAAATATAATTTATGAAATCATTATTATCTTCCTTTTTCATTGTTCTGATGCTTTCGATAAACGTTTCGGCGCAACAATTAACCGGTATAAGCTCCAATTTATCAAGTAATCCCAATCTGAGACAACCTCTGATGGGAAATGGAAGCACCCCATACGGTGTGTTATTTGATACTAATGCGCACAATGTTCAGATTATCGGGAACAGTGACTTTTCGTTGCTGACCAACTCATTTTCATACAGCGATTCTTATTCTATTTCCGCAGGAGATCTTGCAGGCAACCAGATGTATGTTGTCAATTATTCCAATTCTAGCCACAGTTTATACCAAGTAAACTTCAACACCAATTCATTAAGCTTTATTACTAATATTTATGGGGTAGTCCTTGCGGGTAAAATTACCGGGATGACCTACCATGCCCCGACTGAAAAAATGTATGTTTGTAGCAGCAATTTACAACGATCGGAACTTTATACAATAAACCTTACAACCGGCCACCTTACCCATATTGGACAAATCCATAATTTCCCTGGTGTTTATGGTATTGCAATCAACAATGCTGGTCAATTATTCGGGCATGAAACTTTTTTCGATAATTTAATTGAAATAAACCCGACAACCGGGGCAGGTACTATTATCGGACCATTAGGTGTTAATGCCATCTTACATCAAGGAATGGATTTTGACGATGCATCCGGTAAACTAATCTGGGCTGCAAATACTGTAGATGGTGCTACAATCCGTGAAATTAATATAACCAATGCTAGTTCAACTGTAATCAGGAGTATTGGTGGCGGTTCAATATACGGTGCATTGGCTATTGGAAGCGGTATCCCGACTGTACCAATAATACCAGTACCAGTCAACCTATATGTAATTATTGCGCTGTTTGTTTTGCTGGGTGGCCTGGTAACCATTCGTTTTTTCAGAAGGTAATTTGCATTTTTTAATCTTTCCATCTGGCACATACTCGATTTCCACCAAACCACACCATTCGCTTCGAAAATCCCGACCAGCGTGTTGTAATTGGCAACATATCAAACTTTGGATAAGAAGAGTGCAGGTCAGAGCTATGGTAGGACAATCCGGGAAAAAGAGTTAACATAAATGAATTTCAGTTCCTTTTTTTACATACAAGAACGGGGAAAAGTCATTGTTCATTGTGAAATAAAACAAAAGACATCATGATCGGAGTGCAGTAATTGCCACCGGTTTTAACCGGTGGATCCTGTGAAATACTTTGAGACTACGAGTCCTTGTATTTGATTACTATTTTAGGCATCGTATTTTTTCGCCTCTTCCCAAATCAGGTCCATCTCGGCCAGGCTCATGTCGTGCAGCGAAATGCCCTTGGCAAGGGTTTGTTCTTCAAGATAAGAAAACCTATTGATGAATTTTTGATTGGTTCGCTCCAGGGCAGCCTCCGGGTCGATATGGTATAATCGGGCGGCGTTGACCAGCGAGAAAAGCAGGTCTCCGAATTCTTTTTCCATTTCTTTGCTGTTGCTTTCCCTGGCTACTTCCTCGAACTCCAACAGTTCTTCCTTCACCTTTTCCCATACCTGCTCGCGTTGTTCCCAATCGAAGCCTACCCCACGGACTTTATCTTGTATCCGGTTGGCTTTAACCATGGCAGGAAGTGAATTGGGGACCCCTTCAAGCACTTTTTTCTTTCTTCCCTTTTCTTTCAACTTAAGCGCTTCCCAATTTTCGGCTACCTTAGTAGCGGTGTTGGCTTCGATTTCGCCAAATACATGGGGATGACGGTAAATGAGCTTCTCACAAAGCGACTCCAACACGTCGCCCATATCGAAAGCCCCTTGTTCCGCGGCAATTTTCGAATAAAAAGTGATGTGCAACAGTAAATCGCCCAGTTCTTTTTTTAATTCCTGAAGGTCGTTTTTCAATATGGCATCGCCCAACTCATAAGTTTCCTCGATGGTAAGATGGCGCAAGCTTTCAAGGGTTTGTTCACGGTCCCAGGGGCATTTTTCCCTTAACTCGTCCATAATTTGAAGCAAACGCCCAAATTGTTCCAATTTTCTTTTCATAATTATTCAGGCTAAAAAAGGCCGTGGATCAAAGCATCGATACGATCAATAATCTTTCTCAGGTCTTCAGGGTTACTCGAGAAATCCATATCATCGACATTGATGATCATCAATTTGCTGGCAGTATATCGATTGATCCACAGTTCGTATCGTTCGTTCAGCATTTTAAGGTAATCGAGCCTAATGGATTCTTCGTAGGCCCTTCCCCGTTTCTGAATTTGATTTACGAGGGTAGGCACCGAGGCACGAAGGTAGATAAGCAAATCGGGTGGAAGGATCAACTTGGACATCAGGTCGAAAAGTGATTTATAATTTTCGAAATCACGTGTGGTCATCAGGTTCATGTCGTGTAGATTGGGTGCAAATATTTCGGCATCCTCGTAAATAGTTCTGTCCTGTATCACGGTTCTGCCAGTATTCCTGATGTCGACCACTTGTTTAAAACGTGAATTCAGAAAATAGATCTGAAGGTTAAACGACCAACGTTGCATGTCGTTGTAAAAATCGTTCAGGTAAGGGTTATCGTCGACCGTTTCGTAATGGGCCTCCCAGGCATAATGTTTCGAAAGCAAGGTGGTTAACGTGGTTTTCCCCGCCCCGATATTTCCGGCTATTGCAATATGCATCATTTTAATGTTTAAAAACCTGCCCTAATTTAATCAATAGGGACGGGTTAATCCTGGAATTTAATGCTAAAGTTGATATAATTTTATCAACAGTTTACGCATTCCCAAGATACTCGAGAATAGAATCGAGGTATTCGCGATGATTGGCCAGGCGGGGAACCTTGTTTTGGCCACCCGATTTGCCACGGATTTTCATCCAGTTGTAGAACGAGCCCTGAGGGGCATCAATCAGAACCAGCCGGCTCAATGTCAGATTTTTATATCTTTTTGCTTCGTAATCGGAATTTAAGCTTTGAAGTTCCTTATCTAATATTTCGGCGAAATTTTCAGTATCGCCGGGGTGTTTTTCAAATTCAACAACCCATTGGTGGGCTCCGCGATGATCGGACCCCATGAAGATAGGCCCGGCTGTGTATTCGTTAACGATGGCGCCCGTTTTTTCGCACGTGGTCTTCAAGGCTTTCTCGGCATTGTCGATGATCAGTTCTTCACCAAAAGCATTGATGAAATGGCGGGTACGGCCGGTAATCTTTATTTTGTGCGGGAAGAGTGAAGTAAACATCACCGTGTCGCCAATAGTGTAGCGCCACAAACCCCCGTTGGTCGAAATAACAAGGGCATAGTTCACCCCCTTTTGTACTTCGCCAATCGAAATGATTTTTCTGTTCTCGTTATGAAATTCAGCCATATCGATAAACTCGAAATAGATGCCATAATCAAGCATCAGCAGCATATCATCGATTCCCGGATAATCCTGGATCCCAAAAAAACCTTCCGAAGCATTGTAGGTATTCAGGTAATTCATCTTTTCAGATGGGATCAACAGCTTATATTGCTCGCGGTACGGGTCGAAATTGACCCCACCATGGATGAACACTTCAAGGTTCGGCCAGATTTCGAGAAGGTTACTTTTTCCAGTAATATCAAGCATCTTTCTGATCATCACCAGAAACCACGAGGGTACCCCGGCCATGCTGGTAATATTTTCGTGCTGGGTTGAACGGATAATTTTATCGATTTTCTCTTCAAAATCAGGAATCAGTGCGATATCGGACGAAGGGCGGTTCTTGAGTTTCGAAATAGCAGGCAGGTTGGCCAGCATCACTGCCGATAAGTCGCCGGTACGGGTGCTGGTGCTCAGTTCGCTAACCTTATGGCTGCCACCGATAGTCAGGTTCTTCCCCCTGAGGATATCGATGTTGGGATAGTTTTTAAGGTATAAGGCAAAAATATCGAGAGGGGATTTCAGGTGGGTATTCTTCAACGATTCGTCGCTTACCGGGATGAACTTACTTTTATCGCTGGTAGTTCCCGACGACTTGGCAAACCACTTCACCATTCCGGGCCAAAGTATGTTTTTTTGGCCAGCCACCATTCTTTCGATATAGGGTTTAAGCGATTCGTAATCGTTCACCGGGACCCTTTGGGCATAGCTTAGGGGATTATCAATTTCCCTGTAGTTGTACGCTCTTCCCCATTCAGTGTCCCTTGCGGTAGAAATGAGGTTTTTCAATACTTGTTCCTGCTGTTCAACCGGATATTTTTCAAAATATTCAATCTTCTTGTAGCGCAGGGTAAAAAGGGTTTGTATGCTTTTCTTGAATAATCTCATGCTGTTCAAATGTATACTGATCGAAAATCGGATGCAAATTAACTAAATTTTATCAAGATATGTGGTTTTGTCTTTCTCATTACATAAATTTGTTCAAAATCAAAATCAATGTTTCATGAATTACATTGACCTCATATTGCTCTTAATTCTTGCAGGATCGGTATTTGGCGGCCTTAAGAACGGTTTTATTGCCGAGTTGGCCTCGTTGCTTGCCCTCATACTCGGTGTTTGGGGGGCTATTAAATTTGCCGCTTACACCCAAACGGTTATGCTTGATCAATGGAACCTCGACCTTCCTTATGCCGGAATTATTTCGTTTGTAATTACCTTACTGATAATTACAGCTGCAGTGCACCTATTGGCCAAGATCATCCAGAAGATGGCCGAAGCCGCAAACCTTTCGATTGCCAACCGGATTCTGGGTGCCTTCCTGAGTTTGTTCAAAACCATGTTCTTCCTGGGGGTACTCTTGTTGGTAATCGACCAATATGCTGAAAAGATTTCTTTTCTTCCCACTGCGAAAATTGAATCCTCAAAAGTAGCGAAACCTTTGAGAAACCTGACACTAAACTCATTCCCCTTCCTTCAGAATCTATATGAAGACCTGAAAGGATCAGAAAAAAATAAAAGAAGTCAAAGCTAATAACTACGCATGTAAACGAAATCCGTTTTCTCGGTTAAATTTGCAGCAGAACAAAACCAATGATCATGAAAAAAAATGTAGGTGAAAAGATCAAAGAACTTCGTGACTTGAAAAATATATCGCGGGAAGACCTGGCCATGCGCAGCAACCTCGATATCGAACAAATCAAGAAAATTGAGGAGGAAAAAGTAATCCCCTCGCTAAGCCCGTTGATTAAAATTGCCCGTTCGTTAAGTGTAAGGCTGGGTACCTTCCTCGACGATTATGAGGAGCTTGGCCCGGTGGTTAGCCTGGCTGGTGAAGAGAAAAAGGGAGCCAGCTTCTCGAACAAGAACAGCGAATCGCGTTCGCACCTCGACTTTTTTGCCTTGGCGAGCGACAAGGCCGGACGGCACATGGAACCCTTCCTTATCGATATTAAACCTGCTGCCAGTAACGACTATATGCTCTCCTCGCACGAGGGCGAAGAATTTATTTATGTACTGCAAGGTAGTATCGAAATTAACTATGGTCGCGACGTGTACGTATTGAATCCCGGCGATAGTATTTATTACGACTCGATTGTTTCGCACAACGTACATTCATATAAGAATCAAACTGCCAAGATTTTAGCAGTGGTATACGCCCCTTCATAACCCGGAACCAGTAACGATTCAAAACCCAATTTATGAAGATAATCGAACGTACCCTGGGAAACTATTTGGAACAATGGGCCCAGGAAACCCCCGACAGAAACTTCCTTGTATATTCCGACAGGGGATTACGCTTCACTTACCGCGAGTTCAACAAGAGGGTCGACCAACTGGCCAAAGGACTGCTCTATCTGGGGATCCGAAAGGGTGACCACCTGGGCATCTGGGCCACCAACGTTCCCGACTGGCTCACCTTTACCTTTGCCGCCGCGAAGATCGGCGCCGTCCTGGTGACCATCAATACCAGCTATAAAAAACACGAGTTGGAGTACCTCATCGACAATTCCGACCTCCATACCTTGTGCCTTATCGAGGGCTGGCGCGACAGCGACTACCTTGGTATGGTGTACGATTTAATACCCGAGCTAAAAGAGCAAGAGAGGGGATTTCTGCAAAGTAAAAAATTCCCCTTCCTCAAAAATGTGGTTTATATCGGGCCCGAAAAGCACCGTGGAATGTACAACACCCAGGAGTTGATCCTGTTGGGCCAACACATCGACGATACGGAACTCGAAAATGCCAAATTGATTGTCGATCCGCACGATGTGGTGAACATGCAATACACCTCAGGCACAACCGGCTTCCCAAAAGGAGTGATGCTCACCCATGTCAACATCCTGAATAATGGATATTGGATTGGCGAATGTCAGAAATTCACCAACGAAGATATCCTTTGTCTGCCCCCTCCCCTTTTTCATTGTTTTGGCATCGTGCTGGGAATGATGGCAGTGATTACCCATGGGTGTACGGTAGTGATGATCGAAACTTTCGATCCCCTTGTGGTGCTTGCTTCGGTACAAAAAGAACGATGCACCGCCCTTTACGGGGTGCCAACCATGTTTATTGCCGAACTGAACCACCCGATGTTCGACTTGTTCGACCTCAGCTCACTGCGAACGGGCATCATGGCCGGTTCGCTTTGCCCGATAGAAACCATGCGTGCCGTAATCGACAAGATGTACATGAAAGACATCACCATTGTGTATGGGCTTACCGAATCGTCGCCAGGGATGACCCAATCTCATGCCAACGACCCGATCGAGATAAAGGTAACCACCGTTGGCCGCGAACTTCCCGGCGTGGAAGTAAAAGTTGCCGACCCGGTGAGTGGAGAGGAACTGCCCGTAGGCCAACAAGGCGAAATGTGTTGCCGCGGATATAACATTATGAAAGGATATTACAATAATCCGCAAGCTACAGCCTCAGTTATCGACAAGGAGGGCTGGCTCCACTCGGGCGATCTTGGGGTGAAAGACCCCGACGGCAATTACCGCATCACGGGCCGTATTAAGGATATGATCATCCGTGGAGGAGAAAATATCTACCCCAGGGAAATCGAGGAATTTCTATACAAGATGCCCGGGATAAAAGACATACAGGTGGCAGGCGTACCCAGTACCAAATATGGTGAAGAAGTCGGGGCCTTCATCATCCTACACGAAGGAATAACCCTTGCAGAGGACGATGTAAAAGACTTTTGCCGAGGGCAAATAGCCCGTTTTAAAATCCCTAAATATGTTTTCTTCCTGAAAGAGTTCCCGATGACCGCGAGTGGCAAAATCCAAAAATACAAGCTGCGCGAGATGAGCCTGAAACTGCTGGAAGAAAGAGGGATTGAAGTGGTTTAAGATTTCAAAAAAGGGTGAAAACTTCCCATCCTGCCCACGGGTTGGGTGTTGCGCAGCTCGTGGGTAAGCAGGATGCAGGGTTTGGCTGCTTCGAGCCCAAAACCGCCTCCCGATAAAATGTCTTCGTAGGTTTTGGTATGCAAATTGGTAAATCCTTCGCTGAATTCGATTTCCTCTCCTTCGATGGTGATGGAACGATAGGTGCGCATGTTCCTGGCCACGGCTGCTTCAGGAATATCGTTGCTGTCGAGGCTAAGATACCAACGGACCCGGGCACGTTCCAGTTCCATATAGCCAGCAGCTTTGTCGGCTTCGTAAGCATGAACCGTGCTCGATTTCACCGCGCCGAAAATCCAGCTCAACATATCGAAAAAGTGAATGCCAATGTTGGTGGCTACCCCACCCGATTTGCTGCGGTCGCCCTTCCAGCTTTGATGATACCACTTGCCACGCGAAGTAATGTAAGTTAAATCGATATCGTAGGTTTTGTTCGGATCGCCATGCAGAATGCGTTGACGTAAGGCAATAATGGTTTCGTGCAGGCGGAGCTGAAGTACGTTGTATACTTTCCTCCCGGTTTCACGCTGAATGCCTTCGAGACGTTCGATTTCTTCAGGATACAGTACCAATGGTTTCTCGCATATTGCATCGGCACCATGGGTTAAGGCCAGTTCAATATGTTTGGCATGAAGGTAGTTGGGCGAGCAAATGCTCACGTAGTGGATTTTATCGGATGTTTTTTGCTGATTTTTAAGATAGTGTTCAAAAAGCGCTTCATTCAAAAAGAATTCGGCTTCGGGGAAGAAGCTGTCCATACGGCCCATTACATCGAAGTGGTCGGTAGCTGCCAAAATCCGGTTTCCGGTTTCTTTCACCGCGCGCATGTGCCTTTCGGCAATAAACCCGGCTGAGCCGATCAGTGCAAAGTTTTTCATTATAAAATTGATAGGATAATCTTAATGTTAATCGGATATTTATTCATCACACTCTTTCAAAACAGAATTAAACAGGATTTCACTAAACCGGAAGTTGGTTTTTCTAATCTCTTCTAAAATGGGTTTCACCAAGCTAATCTGACCTGTTTTTTTCAAATAAATAATCAGCCCGAAAGTACCCGAATAGCGAAGCGATAATTTCTCCGCATATTTTCTTCCCTTTAGGTCATCTAAAATAAGTATGCTATTATCAAATTCAAGCGATAAAGCAATTGCACTTGCTTCTCCTCGATCAAGATCTATCTCCAGGATTTTCTGATAATGCTTGTCCCTGGGTTCCTTAACAATAATCCATTCGGGAAGCTCACTCCCAAATTCCATTTTTATCTCTTTGGAAACATAAACATTTTGACTTAATTTCTTTAAAAGAATAAGCTGGTTAATCTTTGATAACAAAATTAAACAACTGGTGTCGGTAATTACAATATCAGAACCTGGCAACATCTTTAGTAATTTCGTCAGCTGAATAATTGATTAACGAGACATCATAATCAGATAAAATTTCTGAAAAAGCAATTGAAGAAAGCTCTGCCAATTTGGAAGCTTGCCCAAGGGAAAGCCTTCCTGACTCATAAAGCTTTGCTGCAAGAAATCGTTTTGTTTCTCTTTCGTCAAGCAACAGGTTTTCAGGAATATCTATTTGTATTTGCTTCATTCAACAAAAGTACAAAATAAAATTAGAGTTTATATATTTTCTCCGACGGCTCCTTGATCAGGTTTCGCAAATCGACCACTAAGGCTGAATGTTTTTCAATGAATGAAGCATCAAACACCGAATGGTTGGTGGTAATTACCACGCAATCGACCTGTTGCAGTTGTTCGCTGGTTAAAGCAACCGAATGCAGCAAGTGCCCCTCGATGGTCCTGATTTCGGGAATGTACGGATCGTGGTAGCACACTTCACCCCCTTTGCCCAATACTTCATCGATAATCCTGAGCGCCGGCGACTCGCGGGCATCGTCGATATTGGGCTTGTAGGCTACACCCAGAAACAGGATTTTACTCCCGTTGATGGCTTTTTTGTGCCGGTTAAGCGCCGAGTTGATCTTGATGGACATGCGGTGGGGCATCATCATGTCGATGTGCCCGGCCGTGTGGATCATGCTTAAATCGAAGTTGAATTTTTTGGCGATGTGCTCCAGGTAGAAGGGATCGAGGGGGATGCAATGCCCGCCAACGCCTGGTCCCGGATAAAAAGCCTGAAAACCATAGGGTTTGGTTTTGGCTGCATCGATCACTTCCCAGATGTTGATGTCCATCTTGCCGCACAACAAAGCCAGTTCGTTGATGAGACTGATGTTGATTAGCCGATAGGTATTTTCGAGGATTTTCACCATCTCGGCCACGCGCGGCGAACTAACAGGGTAAATATGGTCGATGGCCTTGCTGTAAATGGCTTTTCCTACTTCGAGTCCTTCGTCGGTCAACGCCCCCAGAACTTTTGGGGTATTGCGTGTATGATAATCCTGGTTGCCCGGATCGACCCGCTCGGGCGAAAAGGCAAGCCAAAAGTCAGCACCTTCCTTCAAACCCGATTCGCGCTCAATAATAGGCTGCATAAAGTCTTCGGTAGTGGTAGGATACGTGGTGCTTTCAAGGCAAATAAAAGTCCCTGCTTTCAGGTTCCGGCCAATATCGGTACAGGCCGATTCGATGAAGCTCATGTCGGGCTTTTTGAACCGGTCGAGCGGGGTGGGCACACAAATCAGGATGGCATCGCAAACACGTAACTCAGAAAAGTTGGTAGTAGCACGCAAAAGGCCCGATTTAACAGCGGTTTCCAGTTCCGAATCGGTTATATCGCCAATGTAGTTGTGGGCAGCATTTACCCATACAGCTTTCTTTTCCGATTTTTCGAAGCCCAGTACCTGTACTTTTTCGTTGGCAAAACTCACGGCCA
>CAZSIK010000132.1:0-11163 GCA_964606515.1 uncultured Prolixibacteraceae bacterium | reverse complement strand
CCGAGGGAAGATACACTTCGCGTTGTCTTTTTTGGAATTCAACCACCGGGCAAACCATCAGGGCCGGGCCAAACAGGAACTGGTCTCCAATTGAATTTACTTGTTGGTCGTGACCAAAATCCATGATCAAGGGTCGCATCAGGGTATAATTTGCCTGGTAGGTAGTTCCGGCCAACGAGTAAATGTAGGGCATCAAGCGGTACCGGAGTTGGGTGTAATACACCATCGACTGGTATTCTTCTGAACCTTCGGGGGCAATGTTCCAGATTTCGCGGAAGGGGAATTTCCCGTGTACCCTGAAAATGGGGCAGAAGGCGCCAAATTGGAACCAGCGGGTATTCAACTCCCTCCATTCGGGCAGGTGGGCAGGGTCTTTGGTTACATAACGGGTTTCAAGGTCGAAGCCACCAATGTCGGTAGTCCAGTAGGGGATTCCCGAGAGTGCCATGTTCAACCCGGCCTGTACCTGGGCGCTCAGGTCGTGCCAACGCGAAACAATGTCGCCGCTCCAGGTAACCGTACCATAGCGTTGCTGTCCGGCAAAGCTCGAACGGGTAAGGATGTATACCCGTTTATCGGGATTGGTCTGGCGCTGTCCTTCGTACACTCCTTTCGACTGGAGCAACGAGAAAGCATTGAAAAATTGTTCGCCCGAGCCCAGGTAATTCGGGGTAAGGGTCGATTTCTTTTCAGCGAGCGAAACATTTGAATGGATGTCGGGTTCGGTAGCATCGAGCCACCAGGCATCGATCCCCTTGCTGTAGAGCTTCTTGTTCATGCCATCCCAGTATGCTTTCCGTGCATCGGGATTGAAAGCATCGTAGAAGGTCGACAAATAGCCGGGTCCTACCCAGTCGAGGTTTTTCAGATCAACATTCTTGGTAAAGAGCCAGCCATTTTCCTCGAACAGCTTGTAATTTTCGGTACCTACATTGAATTTAGGCCATACCGAGATCATGATCTTAGCATTCAAGTCGTGTATTTCGCTGATTCTTTTCTCGGGTTCGGGGAAGAACTGAGGGTCGAAGTCGTGGTCGCCCCAACTGTCCTGGGGCCAGTACATCCAGTCGAGCACAATGTTGTCGAAAGGGATGTTGCGACGGCGGTATTCTTTCACCACATCGACCAGTTCGTTCCAGTTCTTGTAACGCTCACGGCTCTGCCAAAATCCAAGCGACCATTTTGGAACGATAGGCGCTTTTCCGGTAAGGAAGCGATAACCATCGATCACTTCGTCGGCATTGTTGCCCGAGATGAAGTAGTAGTCGATTTTCTCGGCCGATTCGGACCATAGGGAGAGTTTCTGTTGGTCGGGTTCGTTTCTCGAATCGAGATAGGTAAGGGCACTGTATGAAACGCCGGCATCGGGAATCCACTCCATTTTGATGTGGTGCGATTCACCTTCCTTGAAATCGATATCGAATTTGATGAACCAGGGGTTCCAGCATTGGCGCCAGTGGTCGGCTACCAATACACCGTCGATCCAAAGTTTCGAATAACTGGCCACGTACCATTTGAATTTGTGTCGCCCGGTGTAGTTCGACGCGATATCGCCTTCCCATACCACCTTGCAATTGTTGCCCATGGTATAGCCTTCGGGGGTATTTTTCACGGTTTCGAGGTTCTCGTAGAAAATGTGATCTTCCTGTTGTTCCACCACCACTTCGCCCGAGGCGTTGTGGTAAGTAGCGGTCAATCCCCCTTCTTTTCCGTATTTATCCTTTAAAATCAAGGTATTGATATTCTCATAGGTCCGGGGATCTCCAAAGCGGGTAATGGAATAATTATCCCAGAGAATGCCATAATTTTTACTTGAATATAAAAAAGGTACTACCGCTACAATATTGAATTGCTGAAGTTCAACATCAAGGCCTTTATAGTTGAATTCGCCGTTCTGGTGTTGGCCGAGACCGTAAAAGGCTTCATCGGCAGGCGAATCAAAGACCTGCCTGATCCGGTACAATTTTTTCAGTTCATCCTGAAAGGGAACCATTGTTTTGCTGTTCCTTTCCACTTCCTGGAGTTTGACGTTGCCCTCCTTATCGATGAATTTGATTTGTCCGCTGCCTAAGGTGATTTCAGTTGTAAGGTTTGCCGTGCGCAATTTCAGGGTGTTGTCGCTCTCTTCGATCGACCATTCGGCTTTCCCGAAGATGTCATCCACCACAACCAGGCTCTCCAGGTTGGCATCGTCGGGATCGTCCAAGCCCTGTACCCTGACGATGTTGTCGCTTACCACTTGCACCCTGAGGAATAAAGGGGCATCGTCGCCTCCCTTCAATCGCACCATTACTCCATCGGCCGTTTTTTCATATCCTTTTTCGTTGCAGGAAGCCAGAAGCAGAAGAGTAAAAAACCAAAAAAATGTTCGTCTCATCCTTATTTATTGTTTTGTGTGTTTATCAATCTCAATAGGAATATTTTCCCATTTCAAAAATAAAAAGAAGATTTTAGTAAAAGGGGTAACAATGTATTCAGTTGATGTCAATTTTGTTTTTCGAGAGGGGGTTTTTGTTGTCCCCAAGTGGGTAAAAAGTTAATAGGAATGAATGCTTTGATTTAAACCTGTTTGTTAATCATTTAAATACCAAATCAATAGCTCTTATGTGCGATTTGTGCCAATTTAGTTGCTTTGTTATACTTTTACCAAAAAAAGTATGGCCCGTTATAAATTATGCATCGAGTACGATGGAAGCCGGTATGCCGGCTGGCAATTGCAGAAAGGCCTAAAATCGGTCCAGGGAGCCTTGATCGATGCCTGCAAGTTGGTTTTCCCCGGCGAAAGGGTAGAACTTTATGGGGCAGGCCGCACCGACCAAGGAGTTCATGCACTGGGGCAGGTGGCCCATTTGGAGGTGAACCAATCGTTATCGCCAAAAAAGCTGTTGTTTGGTTTGAACGATAACTTACCTGCCGACATTGTCGTTTTGTCGGTTGAACCAGCACCCGCCCAGTTCCATGCCCGCTACGATGCTGTTCATCGCAGTTATTTGTATCAGATTTCGAAACGTCCCTCGGCCTTTGGGAAGAAGATGGTTTGGTGGGTAAAAGATGCGCTGAATATCGAAACCATGCGCCAGGTTGCCCAACTTTATATTGGGATGAAGGATTACAGGACCTTTGCCGAGAAGTCGGAGGAAGACAAATCGACCATCGTAGAGATCAGTAAGGTTGAAATTGTTGAAAGGGGCAGCCTGATCCTCATCCGTGTTACCGGCAGTCATTTTCTGCACAAACAGGTACGACGCATGGTGGGGGTGATGGTCGAAGCTGGTAGGGGAAAGCTATCGGTAGGAGAAATAGCCACCTTTTTCAAGAAGCCCTCGCCCCTGCCAGCACAGTTAACCGCGCCACCCGCCGGGCTCTACCTCGAAAAAGTTTGCTACAAAGAAGATCAGCAAATTGGGGAGCTAAATGCGGTTTTACTGGTGAAGTAATTGGAATATGTTCTATCTTTATTCGATAAAAATTGATAAGAAATGATCCACAAACTGATCCTTAAAAATTTCAAGAAGGTTAAGGACGAAACCTTCCTGTTCAATAACTTCGATTTGATTGTGGGCGCTAATAACAGTGGGAAAAGTACTGCCTTACAGGCTTTGGCTATATGGCAATATTGTGTTGACCAGTTTCGCTTATCAAAGAAGAAAGGAAGTAACGGAATTCAAGTAGTATTACCCAACTTTACTGCTTTGCCCCTGCCGGAATTCAATTTGCTATGGACCGACCGTACCGACCGTGAATATAAGGATGATAACACAAAAAACGGGGGTAAGGCACAAATTTATATTTACATCGAAATCGATGTTTTTTGGAAAGACGCCAGCAATGTCGAAAGAAATTTCTGTGTGCAAATACGCTATCAGTCGCCGCAATCGGTTTATGCCAAACCTAAAGGAGGTTGGAACGACTATAAATCGTTAGACTCGACAGGAGAAATGCCGCGTATTGTTTATGTACCTCCTTTTTCAGGATTGGAACCTCATGAAAAATGGCTCGACGATGGGAATGTCAGGCAGAATGTGGGCAAAGCACAGCCAGGCTCGGTTTTACGAAACCTGTTGTTACGCGTTACCGACAAGGAAGACCTTTCGATTAAAGTGAACCAGGATTGGAATGAAATCGTATTAAAAATTAAGAAATGGTTTGGTGTTGATCTTGTTGCTCCCCAATATGAACGGGGGATCAGCACCGAAATTGTAGTCGAATATAAAGCCAACAAGAAGGTGTTTGATATTATTTCAGGAGGAAGTGGGTTCCACCAAATCCTGACTCTAATGGCATTTCTGTTTGGTTACCGCGATGCAACCACCATTTTGTTTGACGAACCCGATGCCCATTTACATGTCAACCTTCAACGGCAAATTATTAACTATTTCAAACAGCAAAACAGAATACAATTTTTGATAGCCACCCATTCTGAAGAGTTTATTAAAGGAGTGGATATCGATTCCATACTTTCCATTTTATCGGGTCAACCCAAACGGATCGAATCGCGTACGGGAATACTAAGTGCTTTAAGCGAAGTTGATAATATGGATATTGTCCGATCACAAGAATCGCCCTTTATTCTTTATGTTGAAGGCGAAGACGATGAACGTATACTTTCTTCCTGGGCAAACACCCTGGGTAAAACTGAAGTGTATCAGAAATTTTATCCATACATTTTGGGTGGTTCATCTAAAAAAGTAATGAAAGATAAGGCCGAAAGCCATTTCAAGGCTTTAAAAATGATTGTGCCCGATGTAAAAAAAGCCATCCTGCTGGATTACGACAATGATGAAGTTGCCATAAATCCTACTGCAGATCAGCCGGTGATGAACGAATGGAAAAGAAAAAACATCGACAATTACCTATTGGTGCCCAATGCATGGAAACGTGCAGTAGCAATGGAATTGAAAGAAAGTGAAAATAGTTTGTTCCTTTCGCCTTATTATGCGGTAATTGATGAGGCTTTTCAACAACAAAACCTATTCCTTCCACCCAAAACGGATTGGAAAAGGGTAAAAGCCCAAATATTTTCAATTGTCGATGGGAAGAAACTCCTTTTCGAAAATTCCGATTCCTTATTTAATCAATTAAAATCGGTAGGGAATAATGAGTTGAGAATGAACCGCACCCATATTGCATCGGCTATGTTGCCTGAAGAGATTCATGAAGATGTAGACCGGTTTTTTGAAAATCTCGAAAAAATAGCAACTAATTCTTAATTACCTTCCCAACTAAACGCCGTGTTCCCGAAGCTGCCACACAATACACGATGCCTTTGGGCCAGTGCGAAAGATTATTTAAATGAATTAGGCCTTTTTCTCCTTTCAGGTTCTCGGAGTAGATTTCTGCACCCTGCGAATTGATAAAACTGATCTTTTCGGGGACAAATCCGCATGCCGAAACATCGACTGTCAGCGTTTCCTCAACCGGATTAGGATAAAGTATTAACCCTTTCTGGCCCATTGCCAGTTGCGTTTTAGCTGTACCTGTGGAAAGAAAAATGTCGTTGATTTCATCGCTTGTTAAAGCTACACCGTAAAGCGCAAGTTCGTCGAGCGAACCGATATAGGGATTATCGAAATAGCCGTTGCGGTTACCGATAATCAGGTCGCCGGTTTCGCCAATGGCCCCGCTGCCATCGGTTTTTTCGCCCACTTTGGCCCCATCAACATAAACAATCAATTTATCGGAAGTAATATCGCGCACACAGGCCAGGTGATGCCAGGTGTTGTTGAACCATTTGTTAGCCCCGGCAATGTCGACATTGGTTTTGGTAGCATCGTCGTCGATGGCAAAGGTAAGGGTGGTTCCTTTGTATTGTATACCAATCCATTTGCCCGTACCGTTGTTGGTTTTGTCGTGCATCCCTTTATGGTAAAGATAGGAGTCGGCAATGCCCCCGGGTGACTTGAACCAGAAAGAAATTGTAAACGACTGGTTGTTAAGGAAAAGAAATGGGTTGTGTGCCATTTTGAGGTGCGAATTTACCGGTGTTCCGGGGAAAGATACTGCATTTCCTTTCTTGCCGCTTGTCCATTGCGGGCTGAAGTTTACAGCCGGAACTTGCTGACCGCTTTTTTGCTCAAGTGCTACCGTGCCCGATGTCTCATCGAAAGGAAAATACAGTAGTTTTTCGCGTTCCACAGCCTGGCCTGTGGTGAAGGTCCATAGCGTACCCTCATCGGATCCTAAAGTATTGGTTGTTTTTACCTTCCAGAAATACTGGGTTCCTTGTTCGAGTTCACCTGTAGTGAAGGTTTTCACCGTAATTTGCGAAGCGATCTTTTCCATCGTGTCGGCCTTTTTGCCAAGGAAGACATCAAAATACAAGGTGCCAGCCACGGTACTGGTATTATTTTGCCATTGCAGGGGAACAAAACGATAAGAACCAATTGTTGATCCGTTGGCAGGGCTTGGATTTTCGCTGGGCCTTGGTGCTGTTGCCTCGGCATTGGTGGTGAAATTATAGGTTGCCGACCAGGCCGATTCGGTCGACCCATTCCGGGCAATAAAACGGAACGAATAACTGGTATTGCTTTCAAGGCCTTCAATAGTGGCCGAAGTGGTCGAACCATGCACTTTCTTGCTCTGTGAGAAACCGGCTCCGGTCTTTCCATATTCGACAACAATTTCGGTAGCGTTTTCCTCACGATTTTCCCATTTCAGGTTAAGAGTGGTGGTAGTGCGTTCAGGACAAGTAACATAGATGGGGTACTTCAGAAAGGGTAAGCTCGACTGGATGGAATGGATATAATTCTCGATGTTGGCATAACCATTGGCTGCGAGGGTCATGGCATCGTTCACCGTTTTGTTGGTGCCGTTGGCCTCTTCCCAACTGTCGGGCATGCCGTCGTTATCGCTGTCGATGGGTTTGGGGCCGTTGAAAACGATGCCCGCGCCACCGCTGATTCCGTTGTCGTCTTCGGTATTGATGATTTGTCCTTTTGTGCCAAACGACGATAATTGGTCGATCAGCAACTTGTCGACTTCATCCCTGGACAGCGAAGCGCCAACATTTTTGATGATATGGCTAACCGCTTCGGCAGCCGGCAGGATTGTCCCTACGCCAGGGTGACTAAACGGGGTTTCAACTATCGTCGCGGTTTTATATCCTCCGGTAGAAGCAGAAAGTAGGGTTCCGTCCAATGTCCCGTTTTTGTTCCCGTCGAGCCAGTTGTCGGAGGCATAGAGCTGAAACGATGGGGTTGTATTGGTAATGTAGCTATCGGAACTACCTGAAGGCCCGCAAATAAAATAGCTGCCGATGAGGTTGCAGCTCGAAGCCCCATCGGTATCGCCCATGATGTAGCCGTTGGTTCCCCAGTTATAGATAACCGAGTTGATGAACTCGTGCGATCCGCGGCCTTTAGGATTGCGGGTTTTGTTGTCGATCCAGAGGGTACGGATAATAGAGAACCTTCCGGCTTGCATCAGTCCGCCGGTCGAGTGGTTCGAGTTGTTGATCCCCTGCGAGATGATGCAATCCTGAAGGGTAATGTTGTCGATCCCTGAACCGTTGATGTCGACATTCCCATCGCGGCCCCACGAAACCGAAACATGGTTGAAGAGGTAGTTGGTTCCGGCCGATATGCCCACGGCATCCTTGCCCGAGTCGCCATTTTTGCCCATACGGATCCTGATGTATTGGATGATGTTGTTCCCCGAATCGTCGTTCAGGGCAATACCGTTGCCGTAAAGGGTAATTCCTTCGCCTGGGGCGGTTTGCCCGGCAATGGTGATGTTCTTTTTGATCACGATGCGGCTTGAAACGTTGATCACGCCCCCCACATCAAAAACCACGATCCGGTTGGGCTGGCTCACGGCATCGCGGAATGAACCGGCGCCACTATCGTTCAGGTTGGTCACATGGTAAACCGTACCGGTACGTCCACCGGATGCATAGCACCCAAAGCCTTCAGCACCGGGGAAGGCCAGTTGTTGCGAAAAACCATTCACCATGAATAGTACAAAAACCAAGAGCAACCATTTTGTCTTCATATTCCTGATCGTTAAAATGTTATTGTTTTAAAAACTTCAACTGGGGTAATTTTTCACCATCGGCAATAGCTTCGACAAAATAAATCCCGCTTGCCAGATAACCCAGATCGAAAGTGTGCTGTTTCCCTTGAATACCAACCTTTCCGATTGTATTACCGCTTGCCGATTTCACCTGAAGTTCAATTTGTCGATATTCCTTCTCAAACAGGATATCCAAATGCCCTGAGGCAGGATTGGGATAAATACTGAACGATTTGGTTTTGACGGGGATTACTCCCGAAGGATGGCCAACAGTTAAAATACCTTTAGAGAAAGTCCAAACCAAGCCCTCGCCAGGGGTTGCCGGAACGATTTCTGAAAAATTGCCTGTATGCGTAATTCCTGTGAAAAGGGTAAACTGATCACCAGCCATCAGCGTTCCGGTTATGCTAAGATTTAAAGTGCCATTGTAGCTTACCAGACCGGAAGAGGCTACCTTATCGCAACTGTTGTTGGTTTTGTTGATTTCGAGGTCGACCCTGCTTCCTTCATTCAGGATTAACGAACCAACCTGGAATGAAGCTATTGAAGCATCTCCAGGCGACAAAACCGCATCGGTCTTCACCTCGACCGCTCCAGCCACCCTACCTTTTCCAGCCAAAGTCCCGCCCTCGACAGTGACCTTACCGGTCCCGCTGTGGTTCCCGTTGACAATCAGGGTGCCATCGCTAACCCGGGTAGTGCCTGAATAAATATTATTGCCATTCAGACGCCATATCCCAACGCCCTCTTTTACAATCGAAGTAACTCCTTTGTAGTTGTTATTGGAACATTCGTTGTTGATAATCCCGCTGAAGGTTTCATCGGTACCTGCCCCTCCTATGATCCAGGTCATGGTTGCAGCATTGTTTTGTTTGTCGGCACCCGAAAGATAAGTGCCTGCCGGGCCCGATAAACCACCGAGGTATAAGGTGCTGGCATTTTTCCAGCAAACGATCCTGGTTTTTCCCGAGGTTACCACCCTGGCATTGGGTAAGCCAGTGGCATTGTTCAGCATAAGCTGGTTTCCGTCGGAAGTGGTTCCTAAGCCATTGGCATAGAAGGTTCCGCTAAACTGCGACCAGTCGCCCTGGAGGTATTCGCGTACGTAATAGATATTGAAATTCAGGTTACCATGACCGGAAACCTTGCTTTTTATGTAGCAATTCCTAAAGAATTCAAGTGAACTGGTAGTCCCAGTTTCCACTTCAATATCAAAAGAGTAGATTTCGTAATTAGATATATTTCCGCCTGAGGTTTTAAGCCGGCCACCTCCCAAAACGACCTTATTCGAAGTCCCCAAACCGTTAACAAGGGCTTTTTCTCCACTAATCTCAAGAGTTCCTTGTTTCACATAAGTGGTTTCAGCATAAGTATTTGCATTAAGTAAGATCAAGGTTCCTTCTCCTTCTTTGATAAGGCCTCCCATGCCTTGAATGGTGCCGGTAAAGCTAAGGATTGAAGAGCTGTTGGCTACCGAAAATGAGGTATTTTCTTCGAGTGCAATGTTACGGTCGGTCGATACGCTAGGGCCGGTGTATCGGATCAGGCCCCCCTTCCACACCCAGTTGAAATCGTAGTTTTGCGATGCCCCTATTGAGCTTGGCAAGCCCCCGTTGGCCAGTTTGTTGATTTCGAGTGTGCCCCCATGAATTACAGTGGCCCCTGTATAGGAATTGTTGGTCAGTAGCGACAAGGTACCGCTACCGGCTTTGTTAAGCGATACAGAACCTCCAATTTCCCCATTCCCACTAAAAGTGTAAGCGCTGTCGGAAGATACGACCAAGGCCGATGGGGAAATTTTTTCGTTTAATGTAATGGTTTGATTTTTGGCTCCATTTCCAAACAGGACTTGTTTCCCCTCTTCGAATTTGGCCTGACCCTCATTGTCTTTCCAATTCAACGATTCTTTGTTCCATTGTTGGTCTGCGTTCCCGGTCCACGTCAGGTCGGGTGAATAAGTCGCTAAATCAAGTACGCTGATGGGAACCGGTTTCGATTTTACCGTTATCTCTGATGAATACTCCGACGAAAGGGATGAACTGAAAGCTTTAACCCTGAAAGTTCCCGACTCTTCAGGTTGTAACCCATTCACCCTGAAGGTATCGGTATTGGCAGGAACAGTATCAAGGGGAGAAAAAACGCCGTCGATTTTTCGTTCAACAATAAATCCCGATTCCCCTTCGGTATAGTCGTACCATTCGAGGGTTAGGTTGTTTTGGGTAGCCGAAAGCAAGCGCAGGTTGAGAGGCTTTCTCAGGTAAGCCTGCCTTGAAGATGCATCGAGGCTGTTGATGTAATTTTCGATATTGGCGTACCCGTTCGAAGCAATGACCATCGCATCGGAGGCGAGATTGGGGTTCAGTCCGTTGGCGCTTTCCCACTCATCGGGGATGCCGTCGTTATCGGTATCGCTTCGTTTGGTTCCGGCCCACAAATTCCAAGTACTGGGTATACCAAAAGGCAATTCTTCTTCGCTTGTAATTATTTTTCCTTCGGTACCAAACGATTGAAGTTCCCCGATGAGGTAATAATCAACCAGATCGCGGCAGGGCAACGAAGCGCCCACCGAGGGTATTAAGTTATCAAAGAGCTCTGTAGCAGGTAAAGTAGGAAGTTCGGGGTAAGCAAAAGGGGTGGATTTAAAATCGGGTCCGCCGCTGTATTCCGATTGGGGGACCAGGTAACCGTCTACCACCCCGTTTTTATTGGCATCGAACCAATTATCGGCGGCATAGATATGGAACAGAGAGTTAGCGCCGCCAAGCGGGGTGTTTCCGTCGCCGGGGCCCTTTACGAAGTAGTTGCCCACGCAGTTGGCATACGATTGTCCTTCGGAATCGCCCCCCATGATGTAGGCAGCACTACGCCAATTGTACACCATGTTGTTTACATACTGGTTAACGCCTTTGATTTTGTTGTTGCGGGTATCGTTGTCGATATACAGATTTCGGTACAGGGTAACCCCTCCGCCGGTTTGTATAAGTCCCCCGGCCGAGTGGCTCATCAGGCCTTGCGCGATGATGCAATTTTGAATGGTGATGCGGGTGGGTTCGGTGCCTTTCCCATCCCAGCTTACCGAGAAGGTTTCGTCTCGGCCCCATGAGATGGAGCAGTGGTCGAAGATCATGTCGGAACCGTTCGAAATCCCGCAGG
>CAZSIK010000131.1:0-11262 GCA_964606515.1 uncultured Prolixibacteraceae bacterium | reverse complement strand
AGCAACCTCCCTGGAGGGGCCGGTTCAATTATTAACAACAACGATTACTATATTGCCAATGCCGCTAATGGCTACATCGGGTACAGCGGGGCCGACAAGGCTGACCTGGCTTCCTGGCAGGCTGCTACAACCGGAGACCAGAACTCTATTGTTGCTGAACCTCCTTTCCTTTCTCCTACCGATTTGCATTTAACACCGGGAATAAGTCCAACTTTATTCGAATCGGGGGGCACCCTGATTCCCGGTTATACTTTCGATTTTGAAGGTGATACCCGTCCCGGACCAAGTGGATCAGTAAATGGCGGTGCCCTCTCAGTTGATATTGGTGCCGATGAGTTTGATGGCAAACCTGTAAGTACCTGTTCTGCGCCAACAGCTCAAGCCACAAACCTAAACCTTAGTTCTACCTTGAACAGCATCACCGGTTCCTTCACGGCAGCTGAAAATACTGATGGTTATCTTTTGATCCGTAGCGCTTCGCCAACCTTAAGCGAGCAACCCCCAAACGGGGTGTTTTATACTCCCGGCACTGCAATTGGTAACGGAACCGTGGTGCAAAGCAACAATACCACGGCAATCAATATTCAATCGCTAAGCAGCGGAACACTTTACTACTTGTTTGTTTATGCTTACAATGCCCTGTCTTGTCAGGGTGGGCCCAGGTATAATGCCGAAAATCCCTTGTCGGGGAATATTTATACAGTTCCTGTTAATCCGGCCTCGTTTGCTGCAACAGGTTTTTCTGCTTCACAGATTAACCTGGCCTGGACAAAAAACAGTGCGAATAACGACGTGTTGATCGTGTATAACCTAAATACCACTTTTGGTACCCCATCAGGGAGCTATAATCCCGGTGATGTCGTAACCGGTGGGGGCACTGTTCTTTATACAGGAAATGCAACCACTATTGAACACAAGGGATTAAATTCGAGCACAAGGTATTATTACCGCATTTATTCAAAGGTAGGAAATGTGTATTCTTCTTATTTAAGCTCCGATGCATTGACTTTCTGTACCTCTGCCCCGCTTCCCTGGAACGAAGGTTTCGAAAGCATTACCTCGAATGGTCAATTGCCACCGTGTTGGGCCATCAACAACACCACCACGTACGGCTGGTCGACCAGGACCAGTTCCTCAGGGACCTCGAGAAAGCCCCATTCCGGTACCAAATTCGCTTATGCCTATAGCTACACCAATACCGATGGATGGTTGTTCACACCCTCGTTCGACCTGCAGGCCGGCAATACCTACCTGTTTTCGATGTGGTACCTCACCGATGGAGTTGATGACGGATGGAATCTTACGGTCAATTACGGTACCGATGCCACGGCAGCCTCGATGACGAATCTGATTGGCTCGGTCGATCCCCCCTTAACTTCTGTTTATCAGAAGTACAGTCAGTCATTTACTCCGGTTTCATCAGGTACCTATTACATTGGCATCAGGGAAACCAACAGCCTGGGGAATTATGCTTATTTGTCGGTCGACGATGTTAGTATGGAAGCCGCAGTTCCCATGGCATACAATACTTCCGAGGTGCTACAGCAGGTATTTACCCCAGTTGCCACAGGCTCGGCAAACAATCAGGTGATCGGGGTGAAGATCAACATCACCGGAAACTACAATCCGGTAAATGCTACTTCGTTTACTTTCAGTACCAATGGAACAACCCAACCCTCTGATATTTCAGCAGCACGATTATATTATACCGGCAGCAGTGCTGTGTTTGCAGCAAACAATCAGTTTGGGGCTGATCAAACCAGCCTGGGAACGTCGTTTGCCATCGAGGGTACACAAGTATTGGCTGCCGGGAATAATTATTTCTGGCTGGTGTACGATATTGCCCCAGGTGCTGTGGTATTGAACCATATCGATGCTGAATTAAGCTCGCTTACAGTAGGTGGGACTGTGGGTACGCCTTCGCCTTCAACTGTCGAAGGGTTTCGGCAGATTCAGGGGGCGCTTAACGGGAATTATACCATCGACAATACCCAGGCAAGCAATTTCGATACGGGGGGCCGTAATTTCAACCACTTTGGCGATGCAATTGTTGCATTGAATGCCCTTGGTGTTTCAGACCCTGTTGTTTTTCAGGTTAGTGCCGGACAGGTTTTTCCTGCAAGCTGTTCCAACACGGGTACCTTTAGCAATACAATCAATTATGCCTATCAAATCAACACCAATGGGACTTCGGCAAATACCATTACCTTTAGGAAACACGGTACAGGCAACGATCCGATAATCCAGTTTACAGGAAACGGCACCACAGTTAGCAATGTGGGATTCTTTCTGTATGGGGCCGATTATTTGGTTTTCGACCAACTCAGGATTGAAGATGGCGGGACCGATGACGCAACCTGGGTCGACAGGTCTTTTTATATACTCAACTTTGGGGCCGACGGGACCTGCAACAATACATTTAAAAATTTAACTCTTTCGTTTACCCAATCCAACCCGAACGCCATCGGTTTTTATCAAACGAATGAAAACATTGTTGTTAACGGTGTTTCCCAGGTAGCGCCCAACAACAACAACTCCTTTCTCAACAACCATCTTGAAAATATGGCCAAGGGTTATTTTCTGAGTGGATTCAGAAGGGAAGACTCGGGAAATTGCATTGGCACCGAGGATGGAAAGACCTCAACGATTTCTGGTTTGCTCAATACCAACAGTACCCTTTGGTACGGAGTTTATGCCAACCAGCAACAAAATCTAAAAATTTACGGATTAACCATCAAGAATTTCACTTACGATCCAAGCAATGGCACGGGGACACTTTATGGGATTTATGCCCAAAATGTGAACAGCAGTCAGATTTACAACAATCAAATAAGCAACCTGAAAGGAAGAAATCAGGTTGCCGGTATTTATATCCGTTCAGCCTCTGAAACCCCTACGCATGTATTCAATAACGTGATATCAGGATTGGCATCCGAGGGGGCAAGTACCTCATCGCTTTGCAGGGGCATCGAAATACAATATGCTTCGTGCTTTTACAACAATTTTATATTTAATATTCAGGCATTGAATTCGACCTATGCCAACGGGCCTTCTACTGCAGGCATTTACATCAGTTCCGATACCCATGCCGATGGGTTCCATAATACGGTTTTCCTCGATGGCGCTTTCCCGGCTCCAACTTCTGTATTGAATGTGAGCGCAGCAATTGAATGTTCTTATGGTTCGGGTTCTGTCCTGAATATAAAAAACAACCTTTTTGTAAACCACTTTGATCTTGCCAATAACTCGAATGGTAATTCAAAAGCGCTTGCCTTTTTTTACTCGTCAAATCCACCTGACTACACTCTACTTCAATCGACCAACAACAACCTGTATTATGCAGGAAGCCCCGGGGCTCGCAATCTTATCTTTTCCGATGGTACACACAACGATCAAACCCTTTCGGAATACAAAGCGCGGGTGAGCCCTTACGATGCCCAGTCGCTTACCGAGAACCCACCTTTTATCAGTGCTGTAGTTCCTTATGACCTGAGAATAAACCCTGCTGTGCCTACCCGTTGCGAAAGCAGTGGTAGCATTATCGCTACCCCGGTTGTGGTTGATGCCGATTTTGAAGGCCAGTCCCGGTTTCCCCATTCCGGCTATCCCGATCAGCTTGCCCATCCGGCCACTGCACCCGACCTTGGTGCCGATGAGTTTGCCGGTGAAGCCATCGACGGGGTTTCCCCGGTGATTACTTATTCAGCATTAGGCAATTCCTCATCTTCTCCCACCCGGATATTCAACCCGGTAAGCATTTCCGACAACAGGGGTTTGGATGTTTCATCCAACCAGAAACCGCGGCTGTATTATAAAAAATCGACCGACAACAATTCTTTCTCCGGGAATACTTCTTCAGATAACGGATGGAAATGGGTCGAAGCCGGGAACAGCGCTTCTCCCTTTTCTTTCACTTTCGATTATGCGATACTTTTTGGTGGCGTACCGGCTTTTGGATCGGTAATCCAGTATTTTGTAGTTGCACAGGATCTGGCAGGCAATGTAGGTGGCAACCCATTAGCCGGACTGAATGCCAATGGGGTAGGGAACATACTGGCTGCACCTAACACGCCCGGTTCTTTTATTTTTCTGGAAGGATTGTGTGGGGAGAAGCATGTTGGGGCTTCGCAACCGTTTCCGTACAACACTCTTAGTAATGCAGTTAACTATGTGTGCAGTAATGAACTGACCTGTCCGTTGACCCTTTTCCTCGACGATGCTTCCTATTCAGCCTCCGAAACCTTTCCGGTTACCCTTACGGCCATACTGGGGAGCAGCGAGGTGAATACCCTGACCATTAAACCCAATACCGGGGTGAATCCGGTCATTTCGGGAAACAATAGTTTGGCCATCCTTTATGTGTACGGGGCCGACAACATCATTATCGACGGGTCGAACAACGGGAGTAGCCAGCGCAACCTTACCCTTTCGAACACGCGTACCAACGATGGGGCCTATTCTGCGGTGTATATCAACAGCCACTCAACCGGCTTGGGTTCGGAGAACATTACGATAAAAAACACGGTTTGTAAAGCTACACCCGGATCGTACTGGGCCGAAACAAAAGGGATTTATGTTTACGGGAAAGGGCACCAGAACATCACGATCGATAATAACGAAATCACCAACAGTTATTATGGAATCAGCCTGGTGGGCAATTCCGACGATGCTGATTATATATCAAACACCGAATTGGTGAATAACCTGATTGGTGGCAGCTCAAAAATTCTGTATGCCGGTATTCACACTTCGTATGTCGACGGATTAACGATTGCAGGAAATACAGTAAACAACATGCTTACCACAGCCACCTCTACTCCAAGGGGGATCAACATGGCAACCCATTCGAAGAATGTCCGCATCGAGGGCAATTCAATCAGCCAGGTAGGCCGCGACACCTACAATTCCACTTCGGTTGGGGGCGTGGGTATTTGCCTGGCTCCGGCCATCGCCGATGCCAATATCTTGGTTGCCAACAACGTGGTTTATGGAATGAAGGGCTACTATGCCGGCGGAAGTTTTACCAATTTAACACAAACTGTGGCGGGAATATGGATTGGTGGGACCGCTTCGGGCATTGAAGTGTATTATAATTCAATCAATCTGTTTGGTGTTTTGGCTTCACAAGGTTCCAGCACAGGATATAAAAATGCTTGTATTTATGTAGGAGCCAATATTACTGACATCAATTTGAAGAATAATGTGTTGTCGAACGTCAGTACTTTCTCAAGTGGTAGCGGTCATAAAGCGTTTGCTTTTTATTCCGATGCGCCTTCAACAGCCTATAATGAAATCGATTATAACGATTATTATCCCGGTTCACCCATCGGAGTATTTTCCTATATCGATAATAATGAAAGGGTAAGCCAACAAGATCTTCTTGATTGGAAAACCGTGAGCGGATTCGACGGGCATTCTCTTTATATCAATCCTGAATTTAACAGCGACACCAACCTGAAACCCGACTTGAACTCCCCGTTGTTCAATGCAGGTGGACCCGTGGCCGGAATCACTTCAGATATTGAGAAACAATCCAGGCACGCCCTGACCCCTACCATTGGCGCTTATGAAACCGGCGCCGACATGAGGGGCCCTGTTTTCACCTTCAATGACTTCCCCAATTCTTCTTCAACCGTGCTGATGAACCTTCCCGATTGGGTTAGCATAAGCGATTTCAGCGGGGTAAACACGGAGCCTGGCACCCGACCCCGCCTCTATTACAGGAAGACCACCGAAAATAATGTATATGTAGGGAATACTTCTTCCGACAATGGATGGAAGTGGGTTGAAGCTGAAAATACCAGTTCACCCTTTTCGTTCATTATCGACTTCACCAAAACCTACGGAGGTCTTGTTCAGGGCGATTATTTATATTACTTCTTTGCTGCACAGGATGTAAACGGAACCGTTCATGTTTCGGCCTCCCCTTCGGCTGGTTTCGAAGCGGTAACTGTGGGCAACATCACATCCTTCCCAAGCGAACCCAAGGGGTTTTACATCGACCAAACTGCCCCGGTAATTACTTATACCCCGTTTGGCAACATCAGCGGGCAAGCCAAACGCAAAGTGGGGGATGTTACCATTACCGACGGGTTCAAGCTCGAAACTTCAGCAGGAAAAGCCCCGCGACTCTATTATAAGAAATCGGGAGAGAACAACAGCTTTGGCGACAATATCGCTCTGGTTAATGGTTGGAAATGGGTTGAAGGGGTCAACACTTCGGCCAATTTATGGGAGTTTGAAATTGACCACAATTTACTTCATTCATCTCTGGCAGTGGGTGATGTGATTGATTATTTCATTGTTGCACAGGATTACTCCCTTGCTCCAACGGTAGCTGGGAATCCTTCCGATGGTTTTTCAGCAACCTCGGTCGGCCAGATTGTTTCAGCGCCAAGTCTTCCCAACACCTACACCATACTCGATAATATAAGTCCGGAAATCAGTTATACCTTGATGGACCCCACGATAAGCACTTCAAACCGTACCCTTGAGAACGTGCTTATTCAGGATAATTTTGGGGGAGCCGGTGTCGATAACAGTCCGGGAAATAAGCCCCGCCTGTATTTCAAGAAAAAATCGGATGCCAATTTTTTTGCAGGAAACACCAGTGCAGATAATGGATGGAAGTATACCGAAACAACCGAACCCACCTCGCCTTATAGCTTCCTGTTTGATTACAGCCTTTTGACTTCCCCGGTTCAGGTAGGCGACACCATTGAATATTTCGTAGTTGCCCAGGACCAGGCTGCTACCCCGAATGTGGGCGCTTTGCCTGTTGAAGGTTTGGTGGCAATAACGGTAGGAAACATAAGTTCAGCTCCTGATCTTCCATGTCAATATGCTGTTTTGGGTTCTTTTGCCGGGGGCTCGTATTACCTTGGGGGTACAGGCACAACACCCTGTTCAACCTGCGATTATGTTGACCTTAGCGCAGCCCTCGACGACATCGGAAATAAGATCATTTCTGGTCCGGTTACATTTATCCTCACATCCAGCTACCAATCGGGCGAAGAAGATGCCTTTCCTATCGTGGTTCAGAATATCTACGGTACCACTTCAACCAACCGGGTTACTTTAAAACCCGATGTGGGGGTGGATGCCGTAATATCAGCCGATTCACCCGAGGGGGTTATTTCTATTTTGGCCCAGGATCATCTATGCATCGAAGGTTCGAACAACGGTTCAAACAGCAGGAACCTGAGCATATCGAATGCCGATGCCAGCGCCCCATACGTGGTAGGTTACGGGAGCAACAATGAAAAGGGTACCTCCTATTTCCAGATAAGAAACTGTAACATTTCGGGTTCAGTGTCGGCAATAAGCAACACCAGCGATTTTTTCAACTGGGGCAATACCCATAATGCGATTGAAAACAACCACTTGTTTGATAGTAGATATGGGATTTCGATCGAGAGTGATTGGGATGAGGAGCCAATCTTCCTTACCATACAGGATAACATCATCGGGCACGATAATGCTGAAAGTTCAGTATATCAGTACGGAATCCATATTAGCGACAATAAAGAGGTGACAATACAGGGAAACCAGATTTACAACCTCATAAGCGATTTCGATTATTATCTCTGTGGTATTTATCTTGAGGAAGTAACTGAAGCAACCATTTCAAACAATCGGATACACGACATCAAATATTCGGGTGATGGGGGAGGAGCAGCCGAGGGAATCCATTATACCTCTTATAGCCGGGACCCAAAACATGTAAGCATTGTTAATAATGCCATTTATAATATTGCCGGCGATGGCGATGCCCAATCATGGTATTATCCATCAGGTATATATGTTGAGGATGTTTCAGGAGGTTTTGATATCCTTTATAATTCTATCTCGCTGAACCGCGACTCAGAATATGGTTTGGATTACGAGGACAGTAATTTTGCGGCGGGTCTTGTTTTGGATAATTCATCTGGAATCCGGTTGATTAATAATATTATCAATGTCGTGTTAGGTGAGCGTACAGGTTCCTTAATCCAGTCGATGGGCTTTGCAGTTTATTCTATGGGAAACCCCAATCCTTTTAGTTCATCCGACTATAACCTGTTTCATGTAGCAAACCACGATGAAAACAGTATGGTCAACAACGGAACTGCAAGGTCGCTGGCTGAATGGAGGGCGTTTTCGAAGCACGATCTTCATTCCTTTGATGGTGACCCGGCTTTTACTTCAGAAAACAATCTCCAGGTTCTTGGAAGCTCACCGGCCATTCGTCATGCTCAGTCCTTGGCAGAAGTTACAGATGATATCTTGGGGCTGGCCCGACAGGAGTTGCCTACAATTGGGGCCTTTGAATTTACTGAAACTCAGACTCACCATCTGGTATTTAGTACTATAGCTGCCGATCGTTTCACGTTAAGCTGGACCCGTGGGAATGGAGCCGCCGTGGTGGTTTTCATGAAAGAAGGCGACACGGGAACTTGTATCCCCGCCGATAATGAAAGTTATACAGCAAATGCAGTATGGCCGCTTGGCGATCAGATCGGATCATCGGGCTGGTACTGTGTATATACCGGTACAGAGCAATCCCTTACCATAACTGGACTTGAACCCGGACATACTTATCGGGTACAGGTTTGTGAGTGGTATGGCCAACTGGGAAATGAACTGTACAACACTAATATCGAATCAGATAATCCAGCCAATGCAACAACCCAAATCAATGCAATACCTGAAGTATTGGAATTACCAACTGTTAATCTTGATGAAGGGCAAACTTGTTACAATGCCTATCAGGACATAACTGTTGCTGGTAATGAAGGACAGGTAAGCATTGGCCCAGGGGCTGGGGCCGAGTTTATCGCCGGCCGGTCGGTTCGCTTCCTGCCTGGTTTTCATGCGCAACAAGGCAGCGAGGTGCATGCCCACATTACTATCGATAGCACTTTCTGTGACGGAAAGGTGGGGCAAGGCATGCTTCGGCTTCCGGAAATAACGAAAAGCAGTACTTTGGTTGTATTAACCAATAATTCGCCTTCAAGCCTGTTGGAGAAGGATATTAAAATCTACCCCAATCCGAACAAGGGGCGGTTTATTATCGATCTGCTTCATTTTTCAGAGAAAGCCCTGATGAGGGTGTACCATTCAAATGGAATTTTATTGCATGAACAGGTTCTTGATGAAAGAAGTAGCAATGAGATTCAATTAAATTATATTCCTAAAGGTGTTTATATGGTTAAGGTCATTGGTGGGGGAAAAATTTTTGTAAGAAAAATCATTGTAAATTGATTTATTGGTACTTACATGTAGGGAATGAAATAACTGGTTTTCTAAAGTCATCAAAGCAATTTGGAGCTTCAGCCGGGAATAATTTTGCCTGAAAATTCTGAATCGCTACCTTTGTGAAAACCATAAATTCATGATACTCCCTTTTCCAGATGAATATTTCATGAAGAAGGCGCTCGAGGAGGCCAGGATTGCATTCGATGCCGGTGAAATTCCTGTGGGATGCGTGGTGGTGTGCAACAACCGCATCGTGGCCAGGGCGCATAACCTTACCGAAACCCTCAACGATGTTACAGCACATGCCGAGATGCAGGCCATTACCGCGGCAGCCAATATGTTGGGGGGAAAGTATCTGACCGATTGCTCCCTGTTTGTCACGGTCGAACCCTGCGTAATGTGTGCCGGAGCTTTGGGCTGGTCGCAAATATCCAAAATAGTATTTGGCGCCCCTGACGAAAAAAGGGGGTATTCGCGCTTTGCGCCTCAGGCGCTTCATCCCAAAACCATTGTAATAGCTGGGATTATGGAAGCAGAATGCGCCGAGTTGATGAAACTGTTCTTTATTGCAAAGCGTAATTGAAATGACCATCCAAAACTTGCTCATCTTCATCCTGGGATTTGCTTCACAAGTGTTGTTTTTTGCACGTTCCCTTGTTCAATGGATTTCATCTGAAAAGGCAGGCAAGGTACTGTCTCCAAAATTATTTTGGAAAATCAGCCTTTTTGCCTCCATTCTCATGCTCATTTACGGGATCTTGAGGAACGATTTTGCCATAATTATAGGTCAAATCCTGGTGTATTACATCTACATCCGGAACCTTCAGCTTCATGGGGTTTGGAAAGATTTTCAGGTTTTAAGCCGTGTGATGATCCTGCTCATCCCCGTACTATGTCTTGGTATCCAGTTTTTTTCAGGTACTCAGGGTTTCAACAAGATGTTCGATCCCGGTCATGTTCCAACGTGGTTGCTATGGTGGGGCATCACGGCCCAGGTGGTTTTTACCCTTCGCTTTGTGTACCAGTGGCTTTTCTCGGAAAAGAAAAACGAGTCGCATCTGCCTCCTGGGTTTTGGTACATCAGCATCGTTGGTTCGCTGATGATCTTGTTTTATGCCCTTTTGCGGCGCGACCCGGTTTTGTTCCTGGGTCATGCAGGCAGCATGGTCATGTATTTACGGAACGTGCTCTTGCATTTCACAGGGAAAGGAATACTTGATTATGTTCCTCTAAATAGAAATAAGCAAATAGAAAATGAGCATCCATAAGATTATACAAAAGCTCTTTTTATTACTCTTTTTTGTAAACTGTTCTTTATTGCTTTATTCGCAAAGAGATTCAGATCCTTTTTTCAAAAAAAGGAATGCAATCATTTTTGCTCCGATGAATTCCTTTGATATAATAAATCCTTCATTTCAAATAGGGTATGAACGTTTACTCCATAACGATAAGTTTGCAATTCAGGCTGAAGCAGGAGTAATGCTATTTCATAGTTTACCACACTATTTTATCGACTATCTTAATGAGGTAAAAGATTGTGCCTATTCGAACAGTGGAGTTAAAGTAAGAAGTGAGTTGAAGTATTACTATTCCCTTTCGAAAAGTAAAGGTCCTTATTTTTCCCTCGAATTATTTTACTTGCGAAACAAATCTGGAGTTAAAGAAACATTCAATATCGTTGATACAACTTTTGTTTATTCCGAGGCAAGGCCAATTGGAGCTAATGTGTATGATGATTTCTTCTATAATGATAAGCAACGTTTTGGGCTAAATTTAAAAATCGGGGTAAAACTTTTCTTTCTTAAAAATTTTTACTTTGAGCCTTATATAGGATTAGGTCTGGTTTACAGGAAATCAAAACATTACGATAGGGAAAACCTCAACGACACCTTGTACGATGAAGTGCTTTCTTTCAGCAATCTGCCTGGGAACAGGTTCATCCCTAACCTTCCTGCCAACATAAAAATTGGATATCGTTTTTAATTTGCACTTATGTACTTATTCACTTATGCACTCATTTAGTTT
>CAZSIK010000130.1:0-11266 GCA_964606515.1 uncultured Prolixibacteraceae bacterium | reverse complement strand
AATGATCCTATTCGTTTACAATCAATTATTTAAAATGGGCGTTCTAAGCGCCTATGCTAAATTTAATAATTGGGCACTAACTTCATCATGAATTCCTTTTAACCGATTAAATGTTTCCAAAATATCGGTCTTAAATTCAGATAGATAATGGTTTAAGGTCATGGCATATTCAGTTCTCCCTTTAACCTCGTTACGATTGTCATCCCATTTTTTTTTGACTACTGATCTTTTTGTACTTAAATCAAACCTCTCTCCATCAACCACCACCCTGGCATAGATTGGATTTTCTCCATTGCTTAGGGTATTTCCCGATTTCAAAAACAGATGTACTTTTACTCGATTCATGATTGATACTTTTTTTGTTACAAAATTCGTCTAAAACCGAGCCTTTTCACAGTGCAAAGTGATGCAAACAACTGCAAAATAATGAAGTAGTTAGACACTATTTGGGGCCTCGTTTTTTTTCTTGTTTTTGCGGCTCCATTTCGTTCCCTGAATAACAAGCTTTAACGTAAATTTCAATGGGGTATAAAAAAAATACCGCCTGAAATTCATTGATTTCAAGCGGTATTGTGAATTTTAGTATTCACTTTCGCTCCCCAGGTAGGACTTGAACCTACGACCTACGGATTAACAGTCCGCCGCTCTAACCAACTGAGCTACTAGGGAGTATTTATTTGAACCTTTTGCCCTTTGGAAAGAGCGATGCAAAAGTATAAAAGTTTATTTTTCTGCCAAAAATTTGAGGAGAAAAATCCCTCTTTTCTTCTTTTTTTTTATCCCCTCCTATCTACTTCTTTAAAAGGAACAGAAAAACTAACCTGAAATGTTTAAGCAATTACATCGAAACCACAGTAAGGAATCAGCACCGTTGGAATGGCAATCCCGCTGGCAGTCTGATAGTTCTCGAGAATTGATGCTACAATTCGTGGCAAGGCCAGGGCACTTCCATTCAGCGTATGTACCAGCTCAGGCTTTTTCATGTCTTTGCCCTTGTAACGGCATTTAAGCCGGTTCGACTGGAAGGTCTCGAAGTTGGATACCGAGCTTACCTCGAGCCAACGTTGTTGTGCTGCCGAGAATACCTCAAAGTCGTAGGTCATGGCCGAGGCAAAACTCATATCGCCTCCACAAAGCCGCAGGATACGATAGGGCAGTTTCAGCAGCTTAACCAGGTTTTCGACGTGGGCCACCATTTCGTCCAACACTTCATACGAGTTCTCGGGATGGGCTAGCTGTACAATTTCAACCTTATCGAATTGGTGCAATCGGTTTAACCCACGCACATGTGCGCCCCACGAACCGGCCTCGCGCCTGAAGCATGGGGTGTAGGCCATGTTACGGATTGGAAGTTCCGCTTCATTTACGATCACATCGCGATACATGTTGGTGACGGGCACCTCGGCAGTGGGCACAAGATATAGGTTGTCGACAGTAACATGGTACATCTGCCCTTCTTTATCGGGAAGCTGGCCGGTACCAAAACCCGAGTCTTCGTTGACCACAATTGGAGGCATTACTTCCTGATAGTTTGATTTTTCGGCCTGATCGAGAAAAAACGAGATCAAAGCCCGTTGTAATTTTGCCCCTTTCCCTTTGTACACCGGGAAACCGGCACCGGTAAGTTTTACCCCAAGGTCAAAATCGGCCAGGTCGTATTTTTTCAGCAAATCCCAATGAGGTAATGCATTTTCAGGTAAGGCAGGAATTTCTCCACCAGAACGGACAATAAGATTGTCTTCGGGAGTCCGGCCCGGGGGCACCAAAGCATGGGGCAAATTGGGCAGTAACACCAAAAGCGAGTTCAATTCTTGTTCGGTCTGCGAAGCTTGTTGATCGAGGTTTTTAATTTCCTCTTTGATGTCTGTAGTCCTGCTTTTTGCAACTTCAGCTTCGGCCATCTTTTTATCTTTGAACAAAAGGCCAATTTCTTTCGAAAGCCGGTTCATTTCCGATTTTAATTCATCGACCCGGTATTGGATTTGTTTTCTCCTCTGGTTGAGTTCAATAATTTGACCGACTGGTTCGGCTGCCTTGAAGTTTTTTATAGAAAGCCTGTCGATGACGAACTGGCTGTTTTCTTCGATCAGTTTGAGTGTTAACATCTTGTTTCTTTTAAATCAAAAATAAGCTACAAAAATAGAAAAAACACAGGTGTACTTCATGAAAATCATGCTACAATGTTTTAATATTACCATTAAATCAAATCAAAAAAAAACTTAAATTAGCAAACTACAACTTAAACCACTATTTATGAAGAATTTGATTTTTCTATTTTCCATCCTGATGGCAACATTATTGGCTTCATACGGTCAAGATGTTAGCCTTGAAGTGGGGATGCAAGCCCCCGATTGGAAACTGACCGATGCCGACGGAAAGGAATTCTCGATGGCTTCGTGGCCGGGAAAAGTGTTACAAATCAATTATGTCGATCCCGACGACTCGGACCTGAACGACCCGTTCAACGATGCGGTGAAGAAAGCCCGTGAAGTCGACAGCCGGATCAGCAGCGAAACCTTTAAGGGCTTTGGTGTGGTCGATTGCAAATCAACCTGGAAACCTAATGTCTTGATCCGCACCATCGCAGGGAATAAGGCTAAAAAGTTCGACACCACCATTTTGTTCGATTATAAGGGTAATCTCCAGAAATTATGGGGAATGTCTAAAGATAATTACACCGTGGTGATTGTCGATAAAAATAGGGTTTGCCGTTTCCTGCACAAGGGAAAAATTCCCGATTCGAAAGTGGAAGAAATCATCCAACTGATCATTCAATTAGAAAAAGAATAGCAGCCTGATTATTTAACCGGCTGCTAATTTATTGTTTATTTCAATCAGATTCTGGTTGAACTTTATTTCTTTTGGCTTTGCTGGAAGGTTGCGCCTAACCTTTCGAGGCCAGCCGAACAATCGCGATTGGGCAACACGGCTTCGATAAGGAAGAAATGCTCTTTTTCACGAACAGCGGTTTCCATTGCAATTTTCAGTTCCAATTCGGTGGTCACACAGAACCCCCTGGCAAAAGAAGGATCGCCAAAAACCTCGGGCAGGCGGGCATACTTCCACGTTTGGATATCGTTGTACATACCATCCTGGTGTAATTTTCGCTCGATAAGGTATCCGTCGTTGTTGACGATGATGACGATCGCAGGGCAACGTTCCCTGATCAGGGTTGAAACTTCCTGCGCGGTCATTTGAAAAGCGCCATCGCCTGTAAGCACTACCGGACGTTTGCCCTCACGAGCCTTGGCCACTCCAAGAGCGGCAGGGGTGCAAAAGCCTATTGAACAATAATACGATTGGACGATGAAGTTCTCAGCTTCCTCGATATGAAATTCGGGAGCGGCACAAAAAGAATCGCCGGGCTCGGCAAGCAACACCATTTGATCGTTAAGATAATAGTTGATGCATTCGTACAACCTGGGAGCCGACAATTCAGGAAGATCTTGAGGAATGAAAGGGCTAAGTGGTTTAAACGATTCACCTGGGTGAGAAAGGAGATAAGAACGGGATTGAATTTTTTGTGTTAATTCGCGGATAAAATCACCTAATTGAACCTGATGGTAAAAATGGCTCCCGATCTGTACCTGGCCCCCACCTACACTGATCATTTTCTTTTCGTTGAGGTTAATACTGAACAATCCAGTATCGAGGTCGGTCATCCAAACGCCCAACGATAGCAGACAATCGGAGCCCTCGACCTGCTTTTTGGTTGACTCTTTACTCCAGGCTCCCTGATAAATTCCCGAAAATTGAGGGTGAAGTTCGGGTAGTACCGATTTGCTTCCAAGCATGGTTGAGAACGGGATTTCAGTTGTTTCGACCAAACGGAGCGTATCCTGGCCCAGACCAAACCTGAGCAGCTCGATACCGGCAAGGATGGCGGGATTTTTTGCCTCGTTGATCAAACGAGCCGCTTCTGTAACGCATTCCTGCAAAGTATCCCTATTCGAGACTAATGGGCTATAGTCGATTTTCCCCTGTGGTGCCTTACAAGGTACCTTGTTGATATCTACCGGGATTTCGAGATATACAGGTAATTTTTGTACCATGCAATTGCGAATAACCCGATCAATCTCCTCAGGGGCAGTATTAGGATCGGTCAGGAGGGCTGCATCGGTAGTCACTTTCTTGAAGATGTCGAGTTGCAGATAATAATTCGAAACCAGATGGTGTACCAATGCACCGGCTTCGCGCCGACGAGTTGGAGGTGCTCCATTGATCACAATTAACGGAACATGCTCGGCATAAGCCCCGGCAACCGCATTGATGATACTCAGTCCTCCTACCCCGTAAGTAACAATTGCTGCCCCTATGCCATTAAGCCGGGCATAACCGTCGGCAGCATAACCGGCATTCAGTTCGTTACAATTCCCCACCCAGTGGATGGGACTTACAATAACATCGTCGAGAAGGTCAAGGTTATAATCCCCTGGCACACCAAAAAGATGATGTACACCCACCTCTTTCAAACGTGCTATCAGATACTTGGATACCGTGAAATTTTCATTCATATCGTGGTTGATTAAAGGCGAAACTTTTGGAAAATATTTAAACCCAGGGAGTAAAGATAAGTATAAATAATTTATAGTTCAATGGTGCTTGGCCAAAAAAGGAGAATAAAAAAGAGCCTTATTTCTAAGGCTCCTATTTAAAAGCTTTAATACAATCGATTCTTAAAACAATCCCATTTCATCGAGAACGCTCATCACTTCTTTAACTGATTTTGCAGAAGCATCGAGAAGTGCTTTTTCCTGTTTGTTCAGCTTGAGTTCGATGATTTGTTCAATCCCATTTTTACCCAATTTTACAGGCACACCCAGATAGATTTTATCGAGGTTGTATTCTCCTTCAAGATAGGCACAGCAGGGGAAGATCCGTTTCTGGTCGAGAACTATGGATTCGACCATTTGGGCTGCAGCAGCTCCGGGGGCATACCAAGCCGAAGTTCCCAGTAATTTAACGATTTCACCACCACCTACTTTGGTCCTTTCGATAATCGTGTTCAGCTTTTCTTCATCGATCAGCTCGCTTACCGGGATCCCTGAAACGGTGGTATAACGCGGCAGTGGCACCATGGTGTCGCCATGTCCTCCCATCAAAACAGCGTGAATGTCCTTGGGGTTGATGTCCAAAGCTTCGGCAAGGAAAGCACTGTAACGGGCTGTATCGAGGATTCCGGCCATACCGAATACTTCGTTTTTCGATTTCCCAGCGGCCAGAAAGGCACAATAGGTCATTACATCAAGCGGATTGGAAACAATGATGATTTTTGCATTAGGGGAATATTGAACCACATTTTCGGTAACGTTTTTAACGATGCCGGCATTGATTGAAATCAGGTCGTCGCGGCTCATCCCTGGTTTACGGGGTACTCCCGAGGTAATGACCACTACTTCTGAACCGGCAGTTCTTTCGTAATCGTTGGTAACCCCAACCAGACGGGTATCGTAATAATTAACCGGGGCGGTTTGCCATAAATCGAGGGCCTTCCCCTCGGCAACACCTTCCTTGATGTCGAGTAGGACCACTTCGCGCACGATCCCTTTTTGTGCAATTACCTGAGCACAGGTTGCTCCCACATTTCCAACTCCAACAACTGTAACTTTCATTCTGATTTGCTTTAACGTTTAACTTAACTGAAAAATTTCTCTTTTGAAGAGCTACAAAAATAAGCTAAATTAATTTCTTTTTATTTGGGATGCAATTTTGCCATTTCGAGTTAACAATTCGGTAATGAGTAGGAATAATAGAATCAATCTTTTTGATTTTTTATAAATTTTCCTTAACAGTTGATTCTCTTCTTTTTGTTAAGAATTCAATGAAAAATCAACTTGTGCCCACTCCTTAAATTCATTTTTGTGCTTTTTCCTATCTTTGCCGAAAATGAAGAAACAGCTTATTTAAACCATTCATTCAATGAGAAGTAAATCTTTACCCTTTTCAAAGGAACAAATCGAACAGATTATCGAAAAATACCCTACCCCTTTTCATATTTACGACGAAAAGGCGATTGTTCAGTACGCCCGCTATTTCAACGAATCGTTTTCATGGAATGAAGGGTTCAAGGAATACTATGCAATTAAAGCCGCACCAAACCCCTACCTGATGAAAATCCTGCGCAACCAGGGCTTCGGGATCGATTGCAGCTCGATGGCCGAATTGCTCATAGCCGAAAAACTGGGCATGAGGGGAGAAGAAATCATGTTTACCTCGAACGATACCCCTGCTGAAGAATACCAAAAAGCAAGGGAATTGGGCGCCATCATCAATCTCGACGATATCAGCCACATCGATTTTCTGGAAGAAGTGGCCGGGCTTCCCGAGCTGATCTGTTTCCGCTATAACCCTGGCCCGTTGAAAGGGGGAAATGTTATTATCGGCAACCCCGAAGATTCGAAATACGGCTTTACCCGCGAACAACTTTTTGAAGGATACAAGAAAGCTAAAGAGAAAGGGGTAAAACGATTTGGCTTGCATACCATGGTGGCTTCGAACGAACTCGATGCCGATTATTTTGTCGAAACTGCCGACATTGTGTTCGACCTGGTTGTTGAATTGTCGAGGGAATTGGATATTCAATTCGAATTTGTCAACCTGGGTGGAGGAATCGGTATTCCCTATAAAAGCGAACACAAACCTGTAGATCTTAAAAAAGTTAGCAAGGGGATAAAAGAACTTTACAAGAAGATGATCGAAACCAACGGGCTTGCCCCGCTTAAGATCTTTTTCGAATCGGGAAGGGCCATTACCGGGCCTTATGGTTACCTGATATCCAAGGTGCTTCACCTGAAAGAAACCTACAAGAAATACGCCGGGCTCGACTCGTGCATGGCCAACCTCATGAGGCCTGCCTTGTACGGGGCGTATCACCACATTACCATTTTGGGTAAGGAAGACCAGGCGGCAACCCACATCTACGATGTCACCGGATCGCTTTGTGAAAACAACGATAAATTTGCCATCAACCGGATGCTGCCCAAAATTGAAAGAGGCGATATTGTGGTAATCCACGATGCAGGAGCACACGGGCATTCAATGGGTTTCAACTACAACGGCAAGTTAAGGTCGGCCGAGTTGCTGCTCCGTGAAAACGGGTCGGTTGACCTGATCAGGCGGGCAGAAACCTACAACGATTATTTTGCTACCCTTGATTTCAAAGGGCTTGATAATTTCAAAGTTTAACAGAAAAATCTGACATGCACTTGGCATTCGATGCAAAAAGGGCTTTTCACAATAAAGCAGGCTTGGGGAACTACTCCCGGAACCTGCTTTATGCTTTGATGGACTATTATCCTGAAATCCAATTTTCACTCTTTACCCCAGCCGAAGGGACTCTTTTTAAATTTCCCGCTGCTATCAAAGGAAAAGTTGTCAGCCCAGAGGGAGCCTGGCGCAAATTGCCTTCAGCATGGCGAAGCCTCGGTTCGACCCGCAACCTACGTATCCTGAAACCCGATCTTTATCATGGCTTGAGCCACGAACTTCCCTTTGGTATCAAAACCACGGGAATAAAGAGCGTTGTTACCATCCATGACCTGATTTTTGAACGTTTTCCCGAGTGGTATGCCCCCACCGACCGAATGCTGTACCGGTTAAAATACCGATCTGCTTGCCGTGCAGCCAACCGGATTATTGCGATTGGGGAACAAACTGCCAACGACTTGCAGGAGTTTTGGAAGGTGGACCGGGAGAGAATTGATATAGTCCACCAAAGTTGCCATCCGAATTTTTGGAAGAAATTATCGGAAACCGAAAAAAACAGGATTTCTTTGCAGCATAAACTTCCCAAGGAATTCATGCTCCAGGTGGGCACCCTCGAGCCCCGGAAGAACCAGCTTGCATCGTTACAAGCTTTGCTGACTGATAAAACCGGTCTGCCGCTGGTCCTTGTCGGGAAGGTTACCCCATATAGGAACATCCTGAACCGGTTTATTGCCCGGCACAATCTCGAATCGAGGGTACACTTTTTCAGTGAAGTACCTTCTGAGCATCTTCCCGCGTTTTATCAATTGGCTTCCTTGACGCTTTACCCATCGTATTTCGAGGGTTTCGGCATTCCGGTACTCGAATCGATAGTAAGTGGTACCCCGGTCATTACAAGCGACAATCCTTGTTTTACCGATGCTGGCGGAAAGGGCGCACTGTATGTCTCACCCTACCGGCCAGGCCAGCTGGCCTCGGCCATCAGCCAACTTGCCGGCGATAGCGAACTTTACCAGCATCTTATCCAAGAAGGGGCCCTTCATGCAGAACATCATACCCCTGAAAAGTTTGCCCGCAACACCATGAGAATTTATCTCAAAACAGTAGAATTGAAATAAAATGGAGAAGGTATATTTGAAGGAAGATTTGGAACAAGCAGTTGATGTTTTAAAAAAAGGAGGAATCATCCTCTACCCTACCGACACCATTTGGGGAATAGGCTGTGATGCAACCAATTGGCAAGCAGTTCAGAAAATCTACGATATTAAGAAACGCAGCGATTCGAAAAGCATGCTGGTGCTGCTGGAAAACCCGGGGCTTATAGCATCGTATGTCGACGAGGTTCCCGAGGTAGCCTGGGACCTGATTGAACTATCCGAACGCCCAACCACCATCATTTTTGATGGCGCAAAAAACCTGGCCACAAACCTAATTGCCGAAGATGGAAGTATCGGGATACGCATTACCCGCGAAACATTTTCAGCGAGCCTGATCAAACGCTTCAGAAAACCCATCGTATCGACCTCGGCCAACATTAGTGGAAGTCCATCTCCATCAATCTTTTCAGAAATTGAAACTTGCTTATTTGATGCCGTCGATTATGTAGTAAAGTACAGGCAAGACGACACAAGCCCATCGAAGCCATCGGGCATTATCAAATTAGGTAAAGGAGGATTGGTGAAAATTATCAGGCCCTGAACCTTAATCGCTTTTTTCAACAGTACCTGAACCGGCAATGCTTGAATTTACTTCCGGGTTTCCCCGGTAACGGATATCGCCCGACCCAAGGATCCTTGCTTTCAGCTCTTGGTTAGCCGTTAAGCTGCAACTGCCCGATCCGGCTATGCGTACATTGGCATATTCAGCCTCAAGCCCTTCGGCAATAAAAAAGCCTGAGCCTGTAATGGCAATTGAAACAAATTCAGCTTTGCTATTTTCGGCCACTTTAAGGTTCCCTGATCCGCTAATTGAAGCTTTAAGGCTTTCAGAAACCAGTGAAGCAATCATCATGTCGCCACTTCCGGAAACACTTAATTCCATTGATTTTCCACGGATGGGTCTTTCACAATAAAGCATTCCGCTACTGGTAAGCGTTAAGGATTTTATCTCGGGAAGAACTATTTTCATACTTACTGGGCCGGCAGGATTATTCGTTCCTGAAAATCCGGAAGAACGATTGAACCGGATAATCAACACACTATCCTTAACCTCGGCAATTAGCTTTTCAAGGGTTGGTGGTTGGGCTGTAATCTCAATTTTTTGCTTTTCGCCTTGCTCGACATAGAATGTTCCGTCGATCCGGATCGAAATCCCATTAAAAGCATCTACTTTTCTTTCGTGGGTATCGGCCAAGGTTGAAATCCCGATAAATAAGAGCACATATAGCACTCCAAAGCATTTTAGTTTTCTCATAATCGTTTTGATGGACCAATGCAAATCTAGAAAAAAAAAGAGGCTACCCAAAAGAAAGGGCAGCCTCTTACAAAATAAGTTTCAACAACTACTTTTTGATTAACTTAAACTTGGCGACATCTTTTGTGTCGTTGCTAATAACCAACAGGTAAATGCCTGAAGGTTGGTTGCTGATCGAAACAGATTCTTTCCAGGTGCCGGCTTTTACAGTCATCACGTTATGACCGGCAGCGTTGAACAGTTTGATGGTATTGCCCCTTTCAATTCCTTCAACATTGACCAAACCATTTGTTGGATTGGGATAGAGCCTGATGGCACCTTGGTTGAAAGAGTTGGCAGAAGAAATGTCGACATCAATTTTATAGGTGTTAACATACTGACCATCGGAAGAGGTGACTTTAAGTTGATCGCCTACATTCATATCGGCCGAAGTTTTCTTCGAACCATCTTGATTGAGCAATTCAAGGCTAGCGCCAAACGATGGGCTTACCTTAGCCAGGAAGTCGGTAACTGTTGTCGTTCCGAGCGGACCGGTAATTGTAAACTGCCATTGATCAACTGTATAGTCGTTTGAGTAAACAAAAGCAAGGTAGGATATTGTTTTATCAGACAGCATCGACAAGTAATAGATCTTCTTGGTTGTTCCGTCGAAAGCGGTTACCACGATTCGGTCGTCCTGATAAACAGTACCCTCTTCCCTTTTCTGATTCTTTTTATTGAATAATTCAATGGTAGCTCCATTAGCTGGAATCAGGTTGGCGAACAACGATTGAACGTTTGTACCTTCGGGAACCAATTTGATCACCGAACCAGCCTGATCGACATTGTACACGTCGGAAAGCACATAAGCTTCGCTGGCGCCGCCTTTGGGAACCAACTGATAGGTAATTTTGGTTGTACCATCCTGTGCCACAACTTCAAAATAAATCAGGTCGGAAGCCACAACATTGACATAGGTTGTGTCGAAATTGAGCTGTTGAAGTGGTGCATACGAGCCATCGGAACGGAATGCGCTGAACAACGAGGCATTGGCAGGAGCGTTCAGGCTTTCGTAAATTTCGCGGAGTGAAGTACCGGCTTCGAACCCGCTTATCGTAGCGGTTGAGCCGTTAATATTTACCTTATACTTTGTTGAAGTAAGCACAGCATTATTGTCGAGCCCTGTAGAAGTAACCGTAATGGCATATTTGGTTTTATTGTTTCCATTGGCAGAAGTAACTTCAAGGATGTCGCCATCGCTTACCATTGCACTTTCGGCAAGGGCAGAACCATTGGCTTTACTGATTACGATTATTTGTTGGGCCGGATCAGGTTTAATCAGGTTCCCTAATAAGTTAGCCACGGTAGTATTGGATTTTACCCCTTGTAGGGTTTCGTTTTCAGAATAGCCTTCACTGACAAGGTAAGCGGTCGAACTGATGGTACTCATGTAATCGGTAATGTTCACCAATTCATGAGATCCAACACCATCGGCCATCATTTTCACATCCATATCCCAACCGTATCCTTTTGTATTCCAATAAGCCCGGGTACAATTAAACCACTCGCTGGTAGCAGCATCGGTACCGAACGAGCCTGTAGCTTCCGGATTTCCTTTATAATACTGTGGCAAACGGGTAAAGCCTTCGTTTTGGTCAGCTGTACGACC
>CAZSIK010000129.1:10346-11268 GCA_964606515.1 uncultured Prolixibacteraceae bacterium | reverse complement strand
TGCACCGCTTTCGGCTAATACAAAACCATTTGCTTCGTGTACTAGGTAATAGTCAGTGCCGGTGGTCACAATTGTAGTATATATTTCAACTTTATATACTTTGGTCGAACTTCCATCTTCAGATGTAACTGTTAATGTAGTTGATCCCCGTCCATTGGTAAGTGCAACAGCACCACCACCTGTAACCGTTGCTTTATTCCAGTTAGGAACACCTGTAATTGTTACTGAAGTGGTTCCTGAAGGAACAAGAGCAGTGTAATTGGTCGAATCCATTAAGAAAGTTTGGATGAGGCTACCTTTAGACAAATTGATACTTGCCAGGGTTGCAGATGATTTTCCTTCAGTAGGGAAGACCGATACATAATATGATTTTTTTGCAACGCCATCAAGTGCGGTAACCTTAATTTCAACATCGATGCCATCGTTTTTGTCAAATGTTAGTGTTCCGCCTGTCAATTCCTTACCGAGGCCATCAAACATTTTTACAATAGCTCCATTAACAACCGATTCTGCACTGATTTTCATTGTTGTTGTTCCGTAGGGAACAAAAACTTCATAAATATCGGTTGCCGGATCAAAAGCCGGGGATAAGGTTCCCACATTTAAAGTTAAATTTTTAAGGGCAGGATTGGTCATATCAAGTCCTAAAAATTTACCGGCTGCAAGTGCAATGGTGTGTTGGTCAACCGTACCATCGTAAATATTGAACTCTAACAGAGAGGCGTTATAGTTGGGGTCGTTCCATCCATCCACTCCCCTGAAAATATTGGCTACATCAGTACCAATTGTGCTTACAAAATCTGCTCCGGTTGCATTCTCTGCAATAACAATCCCGTCAATATAATAAATAAGCTTTTCGGCATTCAGCACAGCAACAATATGATGGATTTTTCCATCGTCCAATTCATATCCGCTTTTAAGG
>CAZSIK010000129.1:0-10336 GCA_964606515.1 uncultured Prolixibacteraceae bacterium | reverse complement strand
TTATTGGTTTCAATCCTGGTCTCATTGCCTGACCTTGTTGGTTGAATCCAGAAACATCCGCTACCCGGTGTAGCGGTTCCAAAATAGGCTAACATGGTAAAACTTGAATTCAGCGATGTACCTGTTTCTACATATGCTTCAAGTGTAACTGCGGAATAGGTATTTAAAGCAAGAGCAGCGCCATCCAGTGAAATCCATCCGTCACTGTTTGCCTTTGCGCCGGAAACAGTTGCCTTACCATCGGCAATACTGATTTTAGTACCTCCCAGTGTTCCATTTACGGAACCTACCTGATCATTAACTGTTGTTTCATTGTAGGTTCCTGGTTCAAACGTGTAGGAATGTTTTAAAGTTGCCTGACCAAATACCACGGACGAGCAAAAAAGCCCGGCAAACATGAATAAGGTCCAAAGTCTAAAACGTAAATTTTTCTTCATAATGTTAAAATTTAATTATCATCTAAGTTAATTCTTTCTGACCTGAAAATTAGCTTTCTGTGTTTATAGTCAGAACCACATTTTCGCTTTTTTTAGCCACAAACTCGCCAGCCATAAATATAAGCATTTATTTTTAAAGTGTAAATAAAACGCTTATAAAAGATTATTTATTTATTGCATTTTTTGTAGTAATAAAAAGAAAATTTTTCCCGGTTTGATTTTATCAATGCTTGATTACAATTTTTGCTGTTGACATGATGTTTCTACCGGTAACTTTCAGCAAATAAATGCCGGAAGGTAAATCTGAAACATTGATTTCTCCTTCAGTTTTGTTTTTTATATCCTGTTGAAATACCTGATCCCCGTAAATAGTATATAGGCTTAATGTTTCTGTACCCCCGTTAATCCGGGTATCGATATCATATTTCAGAAAATCGCCGGCAGGAATGGGATATACATTGATATTGATTTCGTTTCTGTTTGCAACACTTTGAACACTCGTGTTGACATTCGATACGAGCTTTGCAATTTCTTCAGTCGTCAATTCAAAATTGTATATTCTGAAATCATCCACGAAGCCATTTAAAAAAGGAACAGCAGTTTGTGCACGGCCAATGTAATTCAGAACGGGTTTAAAGTCGATTGGCCGAATGGTAAGCTCTGCTGATTCGTTCACCAACTCCCCGTTTTTGTATAAGCGGGCTCCTGAAGTACCCAGTGTAACTGCAACATGGGTCCACTTTCCTTTAGGCAATGCCGATGCATCCAAACGTTGCTCAGCTCCTCCGTTCTTAATTGCGAAACGCATTTGAGGTGTTAAATTCATGTATTCAGTTTCTCCATTGCCAAAATCGAATATACGCTGCCAAGGTGTACCTCCATTCCAGTAAACCCATGCTGCAACAGTAATCTCTTTCTGATTTGCCACATTGAAGGGCAATTGTAAAAAGTTGCTTTCACCACTTAAAGCGATCGACTGACTACCAACTTTCCCGGCAGCATAAGTAATTTCACCGAAAGATGCACTGTGATTCAGGTTTATTGTACTGTCCAGAAGATTGCCATCGAATTGCAGTCTCATCACAAGGGCGCTGTCGCCGTTGGTTGTTGCCGTAACTTCCTCCGAATAAGCTGAACTATTGAGCGATTTGTCGACTGCTTTTATTTTGTAAAAATAGGGCACTGCCTTAGTACAGGTATTGTCAACAAAGGCAGTAGTTTTAATATTGCGTGCAAGGGTATTATAGGGCCCATCACTTGATTCTGCCCGAAAAATGGTATATCCGGCCAGGTCATTTTCTATATTGGCAGTCCAGTTCAACCGGACCGATTCTGCATTTGCCCTGGCTTCAAGGTGGACTGGGGCAGAAGGAGCATCGAATTCCACAGGTACACCAACGGGCATAAACCGCCATTGCTGATTATAGCCGCCATCTTTATCGTATTGCTGAATAATCCCTCCGTTGGCAGTGCTGTTGTTCGCGACTTCCAGGCATTTTGCACTATACTGGTTCCGTAAATAAAACCAACCGTCTTCAGCATATTCCAGATACCAAACCTGATTGAGCGACTGTCTTCCGTCCCACCATTTTGCTTTTTCCCACAATATGGCAATTCCACCATTCTCAAGCGATGCGTTGTTTATATCCACATGTTTACCTGAGGCAGCGCCGCTAATGGTAAAATAACTGAAATCGCCGCCATGACGTGGACTTACCGGATTAACATTCCATTGTTGGTAGGTGGCGCCATTGTATGCATTTTGCTTTATGCTTGTGCCATTCGCGATTGAGCCGTTCGCAGCTTCCATTACTTTCCCGCTGTTACGGTTTACAAGAATATATTTCCCATCAATTACTTGTTGTATATCGTCGCCCCAGGTAATGTTTACCACGGTTTCAGCATTGGTTTGTCCCTGCTGATAACCTGTTCCGCCGGGTATTTCAACTATAAACTCACGTTGGGGCCCATGGCCATTGTAAAAAACATCCCTTTCTTTCGAGAAAAAATGATAGGTTGTGCTTGCTGCCTGTCTTTCTGATGAACCAACAAAAGCCTGAACTTTTCCGCCAGGATTACGATATACCGAGGCGGCAGTCCAGTTAGGACGGTGTTCGGCATAAGCGAGCCGTCTCCCGTCGCTGGCCTTCACAAATTCGCCTCGCGCCAGTTCTGCAGTTCCCCACCAGATGCCGGTTTGCAGTCCATATTCAACCCCAACCATCGCTTCCATTACATTATGCAATTCGTCGTTGGTGGCATGATCGCCGTTTGCCCTTACTGCTTTAAAAAAACTGGCATAGGTATCAAAACTGCCGGCAAGCTGGTGTGTATTCCCCTCATTCAATCCTGCTGAATTCAGCGTATTGTACCAGGTCAGCGCAACATCATTATTCAATGTATTTCCGCCCGAGATGCGTATCGTGTCGAAACGGGATTTTTTTTTCAATTCAAAAATAATAGTATAAAAGTCCTGAATGCTTCCCTGCCCGGTAGCAGAATAATCAGGCTCGTTAAAGGGCGACACCGTAACCACATCCCGTCCTGCCTCCTGGTGTATCCTTGCTGTAACATCGATAAGTTCTGCCCAGTTTTTGGCGTTGCCCTTGTAATAGGCATGAACACTGGGGTGATCGCAGTTTAGTACAACTTTAGTGCTGTTATTAAGCCATTTATTGATAATTTGTATTCGTTTGTTTGTATTTGTGAGGGCATCTCCCTGTAATTGTCCATTGTTCAAAGGTTGGGTTGGCATAAACGATGAACGAACCACATCAACCAGTTCCTTGCCCATATAAGCAATACCACGACGAATGTTTATTTCATCCAGCCAGGCAAGGTCAAGTCCCCAGATTATGGGTTTATAAACGCCTGAATCCGAAACACTAAAGGAAAGTGTCCTGTCTGCAATAGGAAATGCAATCAAATGGTCGCCCGAACTTGAAACATCATTCGTTGGAATTGTGTTTTGTGCCTGAATCCGGGCATTTCCAATTCCAAAAAATAAGAATATGAATAACGAAAAGTACCTCATACGCATAAAACTGTTCTTTAAAAGCTCATTCAATGAAATTACTACTGGATTTACATTATTTATTTACTGGATTTATTCCCTTAAAAGTTGGTTTTACCTCCATGATATTTCCGGTTGAATCAAATTCCATTTTGTCGATACAGACTTCGCGATGAAAACCTCCTCGGCCACCCATTGTTACACCCTTTGGATAGGTAAAGCGATGATAAACCAGGTACCACTCATCTTTTCCCGGAATTTGAATAGCTGAGTTATGCCCTGTCGCAAAAATGTTGGTTGCTGAATCGCGCTGAATAACAATATTATTTTCAGGGATAGTGAGTTTTCCCATTGGCGAGTCGCTGGTAGCATAGCGAACCTTGTAATTCGGGCTTCGGGTATCATCTTCCGACCACATAAAATAATAGGTCCCGTTGCGGTAAATCACAGAAGTTCCTTCGCGGAATGTATGGTCAATGTTGAAGGTTTTCAGGGTATTCATATTGAGGGAAACCATGTCGTCGTTCAGTTCAGCACCAGCCATGTACCCATTTCCCCAGTACAGATAACTTTTTCCTGTTTTAGGATCGGTGAACACTTCCGGATCGATTTCCTGACCGCCTTTTACTCCCTTTGGTTTCCAGTTAATCAAAGGTTTTCCGCTGTCGGTGAACGGCCCGGTGGGATGATCGGCAACGGCTACCCCAATTTTTTGTGCTGCTGTGAAATAGTAGAAATATTTGTACTGACCATCGATTTTCTTTTCAACAATACAGGGCGCCCAGGCATTACGATTGGCCCAACTCACATCCTTTTTCAAATCGAGAATGGTGCCTTCATCGTTCCAATCCACAAGATTGGCCGATGAGAAAACTTTAAAATACCAGCCCGACCATCCATCAAATCCATCGGTGGTGGGATAAATATAGAAACTGTCTGTCTTTGCAGAATATAAAATATCAGGGTCGGCATAATAACCTTCCAGTACCGGATTATGATCTTCAGCAGCACTTACCTTGTAAATCCTTTCTGTTTGTCCTTTAACCGAAACTGTGTAGTTGACCGGGCCATTTGAAAAATCTTGAGGACCTGTTGGGCTTATTGTGAAACCTGGCCAGCACTCAAATTGGGGATTAAAATGAGCAAGATCAACTCCACGTTTCACCGGAAGGTGGATCGTTGCGGCTTTGCCATTGATTTCAATATTTAGCTTTTTAAGATCGGGTGATTTTATTTCCACAAAAGGGTCGTCCAACCTGCCCCATTTTGCAAGCAATCGATCATATTCTTCTCCGGTTATCGGTAATATTGTTCCGTGTCGTGGGTGAAAATTCATACTAATATCCTGATCAATAATTTCGAAATGCTCCAAATCCTTACTTTTGGTGAACTGATAACGTCCTGAACCATATACATCATACATCAGAATCCACTCATCTGAATGGTTAAGTTTAAATACTCCTGAACCTTCAACACGCTCCTTTTCCTTGTCAACACGTTCCAAACTTAAATAAGTGTACCCTTCGGTAAGTTTATCCGAAATGGCCAGTTTTATTCCTGGTTCACCACTTTCAGACTTGTGAAACAAATAATACTTATCTTCCTTTTTTATAATATCCCCATCGATGCATGCATTACCGGTTGGGTTATACAGCAACTGCTTAGGAGCCGATTCAAGTTTTGTGAAATCCTTATTTGCGTAAGCATAATAAATGATGTCGGGATTATTGCCACGTTTTTTCATTGAAAAATAAACCATGTACTTCCCGTTTGCTTCATCGAAAATGGTTTGCGGAGCCCACACCCGGTCTACATCGCCAAATTCATCAGGAAAGTCTTCGGGAATAGTAACCACGGATGATTTCCAGTTGATCAGATCCGTTGACTTCATTAAAATCAATGCGTAATTGTTCCATCTCATTTCTGGTACATACAAATCGGTGGCAACCATGTAGAAAGTTTTACCATTGGCTCCCCGCAAAATATGGGGATCGCGCACTCCACCCGATTTACTGATTGCTTTGGAATCCAAAACCGGCTCGTTAGTATTTAATGCCCGGTAATTGTAACCGTCGATACTTACTGCAAATCGGATAGCTTCTTCCCCCGGCCCGTTACCAGTGAAATAGGTAAAAAGATAGGCTTCGTTTTTTTCGGTTTGAGCGCAATTTGCCGACAATAAGATGATTCCTGCCAGAATCGCTGCACTGGTGTGCAAAGTTCTTTTAAAAATAGTGGTCAATCGCATATCTGTTTTATTTGATTTTTAATTAACTAAGTCGTTTGCATCAAAAGTAGTCCTATTGAATAAATCCTTCCAATACAAACTCGTCAATCAACAAACAAAAAACATGCATACCCCGGATAATGCAAGATTTAGTCATTTTGCCAGTTGAAATCCCAGATTCCGTTCCAACTATACAGAAATGAGTCAAACTACAAATCGTAAAGTTTTACTCCTGATGGCACCAATTTTTTACTAATTTTACAATCGACTCAAACCGATAAAAGACAGTATAGATGAGATTTATTAAATTATTAAACCTGACTTTGTTCTTTTATTTTGGAGCACTAATTAACACTTATGCCTTTAAAATAGAAAAAATAGGAATAGAGAAAGGATTATCAAATAACAACGTTGTAAGTATTGCACAGGATCGGGCCGGTTTTATTTGGATAGCTACAAAAGACGGGTTGAATAGATTCAATTCAGGTACTTTTCATGTTTTTAGAAACATAGGTGATGGAACAAATTCACTTCATAGTAATGCCCTGAACTGTGTATATGCAGACAAGATTGACGATGTAGTTTGGGTTGCCTCCGAGAGAAATGGAGTGGATGCTTACAATTATAAAACACATGTATTCACGCATTACCGACATGATTATAGTAATCCTGAAACGAATGATTTGAGTGCTAATGGCATAACCTACATTAACGGAGATGAAGAAGGAAATATTTGGTTTGCCACATATGATGCAGGAATTGATTATCTGGACAGAAAAACCATGCGTTTTACTAATTATAATCAGTCAAATACACCCGGACTGGGCTCAAATTACAACTGGTGTGTGCTAAATGATACTGATGAAAAAGTATATGTTGGCCATGTTTTTGACGGATTTAGCATAATAAATACAAAAACAAAAACTGCAGTAAATTTTAAACATAATCCCAACGATCCCGCTTCGTTGCCTGACAATACAGTTACCAGTCTTTTAAAAGATTCGCAAGGCAGAATCTGGATTGGGACACGAAATGGACTTTGCTTGTTTAATCCTGAAAACGGACAAATGATGACTTTCAGAAATAATCCGGACAATCAAAATTCAATTTCAGGAAATTTTATTCAAAAAACACTCGAAACGCCCGAAAATAAACTCTATATCGGAACTGAAGGGGGAGGATTGAATATTCTTGATTTAAGGGAAGTATCATTTTCTTCCGCCCCATCAACCTTTCGTTTCAAACGGATTCTGGTATCCGAAACCGCCGAGGGATTATCGAGTTTATCAGTACAAGCAGTTTTTCGCGATTCTTTTGGAAACATTTGGCTTGGCGGTTTGGGTGGAGGTATCAACTTTATCCCAAGCCACGAAAGCAATTTCAGTACGATTATTCATTTGCCTTACATAGAAAATAAAAACAGCCTTAATGATAAATCGGTAGTTGGAATTTGTGTCGATAATAATGATCATATATGGTTGGCCAATGGTTCCGGTGGAATCGCTGTTTACAAAAAAGGTGAAAAAATAAGGCAGATAAATACGATTAACAATACTTTTGGTCCTCGAGGCTATATCAGTATTTACAAAGCGTTAAATAATAAAATATGGATTGCTACCGACAAAGGTGATATTTTCATTTTTGATGGTAACCTTAACCGGTTTACAACATTTAATGGATTTAATCTTCAAAACTATCCCATCTATTCATTCTTCGAAGATTCAAAAAATAAAATCTGGCTTGCCACCGATATTGGCTTGCATAAATATGATTCTGAAACAGGAGCTTGCATCGTTTTTAACACAGGGAATTCAGACTTGCCAGATAATTTAATCAGAACAATTGCAGAGGATGGCAACCAGAACATTTGGGTAGGTACTTTAACCGGTAGTCTTTTTGTTTTCGATCAGAATTTTAAATTGCTAAGGGATTATACTCAAGCTTATGATTTTTATTCAGTTAACCACATTTATAAGGACTCGAAAAACAGAATGTGGATTGGCAGTCAGAACGATTTGTTTTTGATAAAACCCCAGAACAATGATTCGATTATGCGTATTGGGAAGATTTCCGGTTTATCAGAAAACAATGTTCGTGCAATTATTGAAGGTAGCTCAGAAAACGAAATTTGGCTGAGCACCACAAACGGGATAAGTCATATTGACTTAAACACCATGAATGTAAATAATTATGATGCGAGCGATGGCATTGTCCTTGGAGACTATCTGAACGGTTCAGTGACAAAAACCAGCGATGGGTGTATCTATTTTGGTTCGCAAAATGGAATTACCTGGTTTAATCAAAGCCTGGCACAGTCAACAATTCCAAATCCTCTGCCTGCATTTACCAGTTTTGCGGTTGCCAGCAATAAAAATTACCTGAACCAGTTTACTGAAATTCCTTTTGATAATGAAATCAAGTTGAAACATAACCAGAATTCGTTTCAGATCAGTTTCAACGTTCTTGATTATTCGAAGGCAAAAAAGGTTGAATTTGTTTACCAGATGAAGGGACTCAACGATGGATGGTACCTCGTAAACACAGGGAATGAAGTTACCTTTCGGAATCTATACCCGGGGGATTATACCTTCAATCTGAAAACAAGATTGCACAACAACGAATGGTCAGATATTGTTTCCTCCATGCATATTACAATTGATCCTCCTTTATGGTTGTCAGTCTGGGCCAAAATATTCTACCTGTTTCTGATCGTGCTGGTTATTTACTTTATCTTAAGATTTTATAAATACAAGCTGAAAATTGAAAACTCTTTGGAGCTTGAAAAGATTAGTCATCAGCAGGAACATGAACTGAATGAAGAGAAAATGAAATTTTTCACCAATATTACCCATGAGCTGCGATCGCCTTTGACCTTGATATTGGGACCCTTGGAGGATCTTATGTATGATGCTGCGATACCTCCTGAACAAGCAAAAAAAATTCTTTCCATTCATAGGGTAGCCAACCGCTTGCTCCATTTGATCAATCAGATACTGGAATTCAGGAAATCAACCAATAAGAACAGGAAACTACGGGTCTTAAAGGATGACTTTGTGAAATATATATACGATACAGGATTGAAGTATAAGGAATTAAGCCATAATAAAAATGTAGAATTCAAGATTGATGTACCTGATGTGAAGATTGAACTATTTTTTGATCCGGAAGTGGTCACCATCATTCTGGATAATCTTCTCTCCAATGCATTTAAATATACTCAGGAAGGTATGATCAGACTTAAATTAAACAATTATGTGGACGGTAATATTGACTACACTGAAATAATTGTAGCCGATACGGGTTTCGGAATTTCGGAAAATGATCTTCCGCATATTTTTGAACGATTTTTTCAGGCCAAAAACACGTCCTACCCGGTTCCGGGAACAGGAATAGGTCTTGCGCTTGTACAAAATATGGTTGAATTACATGAAGCTGAAATCAGTGTTAATAGTCAACTCAATAAAGGAACCACTTTTAAGGTTAAATTCATAACTAATAATAGTTATCCGGAAGCAATTCATATACTTCCCGCAGAAGGTCAATCTGAAGTGAGTGGAACAGCAGAAAATTCAAAAAATGTTATTCTTGTTGTTGATGACAATCAGGAAATCATTGAGTATATCTGTGATTGTTTAATGGATAGCTATGTGGTAATCACAGCTGAAAATGGTAATACCGGATTTCAAACCGCCTGTGATAAAGTTCCGGATCTTGTGATTAGTGATGTCATGATGCCGGTGATGGATGGAATTGAGATGTGTAAAGCCATGAAACAGGATGTTCGCACCAGCCATATCCCTGTTGTTCTGCTTACAGCTAAAGGTTCATTGCAAGACCAACGAGAAGGCTATGATGCCGGTGCTGATTCTTATCTTACAAAACCTTTTAGCGGTAATTTACTGAAAAGCCGACTTAGAAATATCCTGGATGCCAGGAAAAAATTATCTGCTGAATATTCATCAAAATTTAAGGACAAGCAATTGTTGTTTAATGAGTCTATAAATCAATTGGACAAAGAGTTTCTCGAGAAATTAACCGCGGTTATTGAAAATAATTTGGAAGATGAAGAACTGAACATCACCCTGGTTTCATCGCAATTAAACATGAGTCATTCAACCTTGTACCGTAAAATTAAAGCGCTAACCAATTTAACTGCAAATGAATATATCAGAAAGGTTCGTATACGAGTTGCGGAACAACTTTTACTGACGAATAAATATACTATTTCAGAAATAATGTATCGAATAGGCATTAACAGCAGCAGTTATTTCAGGCAATGTTTTAAAGATGAGTTTGGAATGAATCCCAGTGAATATCTTCAAAAACTAAAAGAAAACGAACATTGAAAGTTTCAGGTATTTTGTCACAATCCATCTCTTTTACCCGAGGAAATCAATATCCTTTGTTGAACGGGTTTTTGAACCTTCAAGGGCATAAAGCAAGGCACCATTATTACGGAATTTTATGGCATCGCAAACCGATTTTTCGACATCTTAAATATGGAAAAGACCCAGCTCTTCGGAAATTGTAGAATAATGGCAACGGCGGCTGGTGCGGATTTTCAATCCGCGCCTTCATGCTCGGGATCTGTGATCCCGTTATTCATGCGAATTAAGAGTTGAAAATCAAAAAGTTGTTAACAATTAAATTACTGAATGT
>CAZSIK010000128.1:0-11294 GCA_964606515.1 uncultured Prolixibacteraceae bacterium | reverse complement strand
CAGATCCATTGAGTCTCTGTATATTTCAACTTTGATTGCTGGTATGAAATGGAGACCAATAATGGAACGAAAGCAAAAAGCAGAACATAGCCAGGAAAGCCTAACCAAGGAAGGGCCAGAAGAATACCCGAAAGAACAGCGCCCGATAAGGGGATAATTTTTTCAGAAGGAATCAAATATTTCATTATCCAACCGGTTTGTTGGGAGCAGTTTCGAAGATCTTCTTTTTTCTTTTTTCAAAGAAGAAAACCAGTTGTCCCAGCATCAGTGAAGCCCATCCCACTTGGTTGATCACCACAGGCTCGCCTTTTTTGTTCATTAACTCGACGGGCGATTCAAGGAAGGTGTGGGTGTGTCCACCCAGGATCAAATCGGTAAAGCTGGATTGACGGGCAATATCCCGATCGCAGATCTTTTCTTGTTGATATTGATACCCTAAATGCGACAAACAAATAATGAAATCGCATTTTTCCTGTTCTCGCAAAAAGTTTTCCTGTTCCAAGGCAGTATGTAAGGGATCGAGGTAACGGGTTCCCGCATATAAGCTCTCATCAACGAGTCCCTGAAGTTCAATACCCAGACCATATATCCCGATTCTCAGTCCGTTACGTTCCAAAACAAGGTTCTTTTTGACTTTTGAATGTAAGGGAGTAGCACTGAAGTCGTAATTTGAGGAAATCAATGGAAAGTTGGCCAATGATAGTGCCGATGATAAGGATTCAAGGCCAAGATCGAATTCATGGTTGCCAACAGTGGATGCATTGAATCCGATTTCGTTCATCATTTTAACAATCAACTCATTTCCAAAGAAATTGTAATAAGGAGTTCCCTGGCTGAAATCACCACTATCGAGCATCAACAACTGGGGTTCTTTTTTTCGGGTTTCTTTTACGAAGGCCGAAATGCGGTTCATCCCTCCCTTCCCGGGATATTTAGGATGGTTCTCAGAGAAAGGTTCCAGGCGGCAATGAAGGTCGTTGGTATGAAGGATCACCAGCCGGGTAAGGTCGTTCGATTTGAAGGCCCATGAAGGCATGAGGGCCAAGGTTCCCATTGCGACAAAGCCATTCTTAATAAACTCCCTTCTATTCAGCATAGTACAACCTCCCATCGGCTTTGGCCATAACCTGTTTTTTTTCTTTGTTTGTATCTTTGAATACTTCAATAATCATGTCTCTAACCCTGATATTCAGCGGTATACGTTTTTCAGCCCAGGTAAGTATCTTCATCCCATCGCCTCCATTGGCAATATAATCGCTTGTAACCAATCCATATTTCAAGTTTTCATCGATGCGCATTCCCTGTATCACAAGGTGTTCGGCCCTTCCCGACCTGATTCCGAACGAAATGCCCGAAACCCCTTCACCGCCACGGGTAGCAATGTAGTTGGCAAGCTCCATCACCTGTTTTCCACTCAATTGAAGTAAAACCAATTTGTTTTCAAAAGGCATCAGTTCGAATACAGTGCCAACGGTAATTTCGCCCTTCGATAGTGAAGTTCTCAAGCTTCCATGATTAATGAGGGAAAATTGTGGAATTATTTCCAGTTTATTTTTAAGTGAATAGTCTTCTGCGTAATGAAGGGCCATATCGCTAATCAGGTTCGATAGTGGGCTTTCAGGTCTGAAACTGACCAGTGAAGCAGCCGAATAAGCAAGTACTTCCGACATTACTTTGTTCAAACTGTCCTTGTAAGGTAAGAGTTTACGGTTGAAATCGGGATCGACCAAAGTGTCGGTAATGGCATCGAGGTTAACATTCCGATACTCGTATGACAGGCTTTCGTTCGTTAACCTACACGAGGCTAACAAGAACACGAGCATGGATATTAACAATCGTTTGTTCATTATTTGCATTCTTATCTGGTCGGATTTAACGGGAAAAAACCGTTATTTGTCTTAACAAAGATAGGTTTCGATAACGATGATGCAAAATAAAGATTTCAATTCTATAAAACAAAGATTCTTTCCCAGGTCATTGCACCTTTTTTCCAAACATTATCTTTTAACTATAGGCCTGTTTTTATATTTTTTTTGTACTTCAGCAGAAGGAGTAAATAAAAAAGAAACCTTTCATGGCATGGGGTTAGTTGACTTTGATTACGCGGAGCACGTCAATCAACAAGAAAAGAAAAAAAGTTTTAGCATTTTTGGAAAAAAGAATCCAGAAGTGAGCATAGTCAGTTCGCAGCTTCAGGGAGCCATTTTTTATCTGGTGAGTGGCCATGGAGGACCCGATCCTGGCGCGGTAATGCGGTATAACGGGAAAGTGTTGTGCGAGGATGAATATGCTTACGATATTACCCTCAGGATGGCCCGCGAGTTAATTTCGCACGGGGCAACCGTGTACATGGTAACGCGCGACGACAACGATGGCATCAGGGACAGCTGGTACCTTCCTCCCGATAGCGATGAAAAATGTTACCCTGAACTTAAAATCCCGATTAATCAATCTCTTCGTTTGAGCCAAAGAAAAAATGCAGTAAATAAACTATTTCTCGCCAACAAAGCGAAATATCGGTATCACAGGATGATTGAAATCCATGTTGATTCGAGGAGCGTGGGGCAAAAAACCGATGTGTTCTTTTATTACAACCGCGATAGCCATGCCGGGAAAAAGTTTGCCCAAACCATGCGCAGCACCTTCGATCGAAAATACGAGGTTCATCAACCAGGAAGGGGCTATCATGGTACGGTAAGCGCACGCAACCTGTATATGGTGAAATACACTCATCCGGTTGCCCTGTTTATTGAATTGGGCAATATCAAAAACCAGAGAGACTTGCAACGTTTGATCCTGGTCAGTAACCGACAGGCCCTGGCCAAATGGCTTGCCGAAGGTTGCATCGCCGATTATAAAAATAAACGGTAGCTTTCAGATTGTTTATTGAATCCCTATTGAGCTGCCGTCGACTTCACTTCCTAAAGAAATATTTGATGAACCATTCATTTTTGGTAATTGAATATTGGCCGATTTTTTCCCGTTGATGGTAACGGCAAATTCATTCGGAGAAGTAAAAGTTAAGGATTGAGCCGATAAATCCTTTACATTTCTCATCATCAAAGGAGCTGTTTCGCTTGAATGAATGCTTACGTTCTTCATTACGATGTTTTTCGACTCGACCAGTTCGGCACCGATTTTCGAGGTGATCACGATATCTTCCAGATGGACATTTTCAATGTTCATTTCAGGAAGGCCGTTAAAGAACATGGCTCTGCGGGCATTTTTAGAAACAATATTTTTAAAATGAATGTTCCTGAAAGCCGGAGTTTCTTCGTTTACAGGGTAAACAATTGTATCTTCGGGAGTAAGGTCTCCATCGACGAGGACTTCTACTGCCGATTTACCAATGTAGAAGAGGTCGAAGAGGAAGGATTCGGTAAGAATATCGGTCATGCTTACATTCGACACATAAATATTTTCGACAAGGCCACCCCGGCCTCTTTTGCTTTTAAAACGCAAACCAACATCGGTTCCCAGGAACTGGCAATTGGTAAGGGAAATATTTCTAACTCCTCCCGACATTTCACTTCCCACAACAAATCCCCCGTGTCCTTTAAAAACAATACAATTATCGATGAGCACGTTCTCGGTTGGCCGGGCCCGTTTGCGTCCGTCTTCATCCTTGCCCGATTTGATACAGATTCCATCGTCGCCTACATCGAAGGTACTGTTTACAATTAGGGTATTTTTGCACGATTCAAGGTCAAGACCATCGCCATTGGCTGCATAGGAAGGGTTTTTTACCATGATGTTGTCGACGATCAGGTTTTCGCACATCAGTGGATGGATGTTCCAACTGGGGGAATTTTGAAACAGGACCCCTTCAAGGAGCACATTTTTACATTCAATCAAGCTGATCATTACTGGTCGTAAGAAATCCTTTATGGCATTCCATTCATCATCGGTACTAAGGGTTCTTGGCACGTTCATATCGGCATTTTGAGAGCCGAGCATCGATTTTTCGCTTGGGAACCAATAATCGGGCCTTAGGAATACCCCCCCGTTTGAGGTGAGCGTTTCCCATTGGAAATCGGTTACTTTCTCGCGTTTGAGCGGGCGCCATGCCTGACCATTACCATCGATGGCCCCTTCGCCGGTAATGGCAATATTTTCGAGATTACGGCCTGATATGGGCGATTGGCAGCGACGCGTCGAGAGCCCCTCGAACGAAGTTTCAACAAGGGGATAGTCGTCGAAATTGGTGCTGAATAAAATCAGGGCACCTTTATGTAGATGCAGGTTGATGTTGCTTTTAAGCTCGATTGGACCCGTATACCAAATTCCCTGGGGAACATTCAGAACACCCCCACCCTTGGCCGAAAGTGTTTCTATAGCTTCTTTAAAAGCGAGAGAATTCAAGGTGATTCCATCGGGAATACCGCCGAAATCAAGTATACTTAATTGATTGTCAGGAAAAACCGGCTTCTCAATTTTTGGCATGTCAAATGGAAGGTCGCGGTAAAGATATCCGTAAGGATCGATTTTCTGCTTGGGAACACAAGAAAGTCCTGCCAGCAGAAGAAATAAAATTGTTAGTCGGTTGAAACCTAAAGTCCGTGACATCATATCATTTTTGTTTATTGAACCACAAATATAAAAGAAATAGGGAACGGGTCCTTTTATGAACCCGTCGACAAATTACCCTATTTTCCGTGTATTTTTACAAAGCCAAGGCCGTTTTGAACCAGTTGGCGCAAATAGATTGCTTTTCCCCTTGAATTTTTATTTTCAAGGCATGGGTTTTAATCCTTCCCAACGCACCTTCCATTTTCCATCTTTAGGAAAGCCTGGATTTTTTGTATCACAACCGTCCCACCCAGCACACATCATGGCCACAGCAGTAAGTAAGCCCCCATTTCCGGGAAGGTAAACTCTCAGTCGGTCGTCCTGAAAATTATGACCATTAACCAGGTAGGTGTTGGTTCTTTTATCCATCAGCAGGGCTCCCACGGCTTTTTCGGGTTCCCCCAAACGGGCTGCGTTCATGGCGGTCATCGGGTAATCCCAGCCCCAGGTATGGTCCCAGTTCCAATTGTTCCAAACCCAGTCCAGTGTATTTTTCATAATAGGAAGTTCGACAAGCCGGCTTTGCGGAAGGATGCCTACAGCCCCGAGTACGGCCATGTGGTCGGAAGTAAAGCGGACATCCTTATAGGTTTCAGGAGCGGTTTCGGCAGCAAGGTAAAGCCCATCGAGCGAAGCCAGGGGCGAAAGCTGGTCAATTACTTTTTGCCATTGTTCATCACGTGGAAGGCCGGCCCTTTCGCGCCAGGTTTGGGCCAGGTTAAGGGCAAAATGCCAATACGATAATTCGAAGGGGGGATTCACAGTTTCGCTGGCCCTCAGCGTTTCTTGTGCAGGGATAATCCCTTTTAAAACATAGCGCGTATTGGTTTCGTCGTAGGTGGCAAAACTGGCCATAAAGCGGGCAGTTTCGAAAACCAGGTCTTTGTAACGGTCGATGATTTCAGCAGAAGGATGGTTCCGATAAATCAACTCGGCCATATAAATGAAATGAGGTTGTTGCCAAATCAGGAAAGAACCCACTTTTGAGGGGGCTTCTTTTGCCGAAGGGTCGGTCATTTTCATCCAACGGATTCCCTCGAAGCCCTGTCGTTCGGCAATTTCACGGGCAACAGGTTCAGCGTTGCGATACCAGTCCAAGCTTCGTTCCAACAATTCGGGGCGGTTCCAAAGGGCAAAATGCACGGCATGCCACCAGTGCATTTCGAGATGGAATTTACCAAACCAGCTGTTGTACGTTAGCCCGGTTTCCTGAGGGGGCATCGATCCCGAACACTGAATAGCCATCAAATATTGCGACAGCACGACCCTACGCTCGAGTTCAGCAGCACGTGTATCGGTACATTGCGAAAAATCGACCGCAGCACCTTCATTCCAAAAGCGGTTCCAGTATTGCTGAGCAGCTTGTTGGGTTGAAGCATATAATTCAGGAGACGACTTTGGAACATCCTGAAGAAATTTACAAGAAATGTTGATTGAATCTCCTTGAGGTTCGAGCCTGAAGTAATGAGGACCAACCTCGACAAACCGGGCATTTCCTTCCCATGAAATTGAAAAAAAATAGCTGGTGCTGTCGAGTTTCCGCTGCAAGATTACCGATTGTTCTTCCTGGCCTATTATTATGGTTGAATGTTTTTCGGGCACATCCCAATGGCAGGCATCGTCGGTATGTTTGGCTGTAGGATAGGGAAAGCGGTAGGAAAGGTTCAACTGGCCAGAATTCAAGGTAGTTGAATGTACCGAGGCCGAGACCATATCGTATTCAGGGTGACATACTGTTTTAACTTCAACAGGAGAACCATTAAACTGAAACTTGCTATGAATAATTCCATTCCAAAGGTCCAAGTGCTGATCGATGTCGCTGATGGCCTCCATTGAAAGCATATTCCCTTCCGGACTGGTCATTTCAAAACCGATGGCTCCCAGGTGCAGGCGATGGGGATTTTCGCGGTACCAATTAGCCGCATCCTGGTTTCGCCCTTTCTCGTTAAACTGCACTGCGTACAGCTCTTCCTTTCCCCTTCCAAAATCGTAGGGTTTCAAGGTTTCTTCAAAACGGAATCCTTCTACATTGACGAAACTATGCCATCCCCATTGGGCCTGAGTACCCAAAGGAACCCCTGAAGAATAAAATCCGGGGAAGCTTTGTAATCCGGTGGCATCTACTGTAAAAGCAAATTCACCATTTCCCACCGATAGGGACGAATGTTTGTCGAAAGCCCTAACCACCGGATTATTGCGGTGAACAAGCGACAGTCGGTCGATTTTTTGATCCTGGCACGAGAAAAGAAGCAAAGCACCGAAAATCATCATTATTCCATTCCTTTTCATCATCATTCTGTATTATTGTTTTTCTGTTTTACTTGCTTATAACAAAGCGGGAAACCATTTTTTTATGGTTCTTCCATTCGATACTGATCAGGTAAATCCCTGCAGGAAGACTTGTGGTTTCAATCCGTACTGAACAATCGTTTAAGTTACTTAACTGCCTGATCTGCCTTCCATGGGTATCGAAAATCCGGAGCCCCGTGATGGTCTGATCTGACTCAACAAATACTTGTGTTGTGGCAGGATTTGGAAATATTCTCAAGTAATCTTCTTGTGTGAAAGCTGAAGATTTATTGATGTAGGTTCCTTTAATATTTTTATCGAGCCAGCTCAGTCGTAGCTTAAGCCAGTTAACCAGTTTGTTCACTTCACCCTCGTAGGTAGTTGGGATGGCATCTTTTTCTGATGCGCCAACATTTTTACCCAGGATGTCCCAGGTTTGATAATGCCTTGCTTGAGCTTCCATCAGATGGTTCTTCACCGAATCGGCGTATTTTTCGATATACTGGTTGCTTAAAATTGTTTTTCTCAAGTCGGTATATCGTGTATACAATTGATTGACAAAGAGAGGATCCTGCATCAAGCGGACTTCCCACCCAGGGGGTGCAGGCCATACGTTACAGTCGTTGATTTTATAAGCCCATCCTGAACCATCGGTTTGGCTTAAGAAATCGCAGTCCCAAATATTTTTCATCGACCAATCCATATCCCACACCGGGCCGGAAGCTAAAAGCCCTCCTCTGCTGTCGCGTTCTTTCGAGAAAAAGCGGCTCTTTTTATATGCATCTACATTGCGCGAAACTTCGCCAATTAGAATATAGTCGATGAAACTTTGTACATCGATATAGGCACGATATCCAGTTTCGGGATATTTAAATTCAGCACTTCGCAAAACCGTTTCAAAGGCATGCACATAATTCTTCAGATATAATTTTTGCTCTGCGCTGAGTTCTTCGGTTTTAGGGTCATGGTACACAAAGTCAACCTGAGTTGACGGGCGATCGATGGGAGGATAAGATCCGGTCCATGAACCTTCGTCGGTATAATCGATTTTAAAAATATAGCCTCCCGTTACGCTATCTCCGGCATTGTCGTCGGCATCGATACCTGCAATGTTTACCCTGTTTTTGTCTTGTTTGATTTTTTCGGTCAGGATGTAAATTCCTTGATATTTGCCATTTAAAATCACTTCACAGGCACGGGTCCTGGTGGCATAATGCCCCATTTTTTCGAACCAATGAAAAGCAAGTGAATTCCTCATAAACGATTTGTCGTTATAATTGGCCAACAAGATCCAATCGTTTTCCTTGGGCATTCCCAGCAGTTTCACATTATAATTATCTCCCGACTGGTCGCGGGTTTCAAAGCCGTAAGGTTTTTGTGGCAACGAAGAGGAATATCTTCCCCGCACCTCGATTCCGATAGGCCCGGAATACCCATTTGGAAAGTCATCGATGTTATTCCGGTTTCCTGGTTCGTTGTGCACGATTCGAAGATAGGCCTTGGTTTTTGGTTCATCGGTTATGGTATTTCCATTTTCGGTTTCGATCATAACTAAAGGAATATTGGAGGAAGAAAACATGCTTGGAGCCGAAAACCAGGCTGGGGGTGCACCGTAGTTTTGGCTGTTGTCGTTTATGCCAAGCGAAAGAAAGGCAATTGCCGAGAGGTCGCTCGAGCTGGTGCTGTTATTGTGCACCTGTATGGCCAGCACATTTTCACCGGTTTTCAGGATGGGCTGAAAAATGGTTTTCTGAATGGCAAAGCTTTCGGGTTTTTCCCCGGTATACATCAGGGCTTCGTGGTTGATGCTTGCCAATGTATTGTATGAAGGGTTGGTTCCTGAAATCCCGTTCCGTGCAATTTCAATCCCATTGAGATAGGCAATGAATCCATCGTCGTAATCGATGTTCAGGATCATGGCGTCTATGGCTCCCGTTGAAATGAGTGTGAACTTTTTACGGATAAAAACCGAAACTACCTTCGATATTGTGGTAATGTCGTCATTATCGGCGTAACCAAACCCACCCTCTCCCGTTTTCCAGGAGGTATCGTTGAACGACAACTGTGTCCAAGAAACTGGAGGCTGACTATTTCCTTCGAAGTACCGCCAGGTATCACCAGCATAGACAACCGTTTGCCAGCTTTTTACCTGAGCAGTAACAACTTGTGGGACAACAATAAATAAAAAAAATGCCCCAAAAAAAGGAATTATCAATCTCGATTTATTGAATAACAGATGAGTCATTTTCTGCTGAATTGGGTAAAGAGCTTTCCGGTTGGTTTAATTGAAAAGGGATTTTTGAAATGCTGGTGGATTGAAAAAACACGATAATTGAAAAAATGAAAATGATAAAAAACATGACTCGGGAAACTTTTTTCCTTACCAACCGGATAATGATGCTTATAAGGGACAAAAGCCCCAACACCATGAACAGGGTCAAAATCAAGATTACCTTTTTTATATGTTCGGTTACAATACCCGGTAACTCGGGTGAAGGAATCGTACCCGACAAGAAAATGGTGAGTGCGGTCAAGCCAAGAAGAAGGAAAACCAATTCGCCCCAGAGGCCTAATTTTTCTTTCTTGTTCATCCATGCAAAGATATACAAGGCCACCCCGCCGAATAAAAAATATTGGGGTATGGTTCGTAGCAGTACTTCTAATTGATCGACTGTAATCATGTTTTTATTATTTCGGCTAAAAATACAATATATATCCAAAATTTGACGGCCCTTTTTCGAAAATGCTGTATTTTGGCCTCGTCTTCAAACGAATTATTTGGTTTCACTGTTACCTAAAAAACGATGCATAAAATTAGCTTATTATTTGCCCTTGCGATTATCGGTTTATACTCGTGCCGTCAATCCTTTACTCTTCATCAGGGAGTAACAGTAGCATTCTACAATGTCGAGAACCTTTTCGATACCATCAACGACCCCAACAAGCTCGATGATGAATTTCTTCCCTTGAGTGAGAAAAATTGGAATACTGAACGGTATAAGAAAAAGTTGAACGATCTGGTACAAGTGGTCTCTTCCATTCAGGAAGGGAGTTTCCCCATACTTTTAGGGGTATGTGAAATTGAAAACGACAAGGTGTTGAGCGACTTGGTCGCATCGCCAAAACTTAAGAAAGCAAATTATAGGGTAATATGGAATGAGGGTCCCGATGAAAGGGGTATCGATTGTGCCCTGATGTATCGGCCCGATTGTTTCAAGTTACTTTCAACCCACTTCCTTGCAGTTAATAATCCCGATGATTCGATGTTTGCCACCCGTGAAATTGTATATGCCTCGGGGTTGATCGGTGATGAATTGTTCCATGTGTTTGTAAACCATTGGCCTTCGCGCCGTGCAGGCCAGGACGATACCAAAGCCTTACGTGCTTTGGCAGCCAGCACCTTACGGGGAAAGGTCGATTCAATTTTCAAGGCTTTGCCCGAAGCCAATATCCTGATTATGGGTGACATGAACGATGAACCTGGAAATGAAAGCCTTGCCTCTGTATTGGATGCCTTACCCAATGATAAAAACCCCGAACCTCAACATCTTGTTAACCTGATGTACGATGAATATTTGAAGGAAGAAGGCTCGTATAACTACCGGGGCAATTGGGATATGATTGACAACCTGATTGTTTCAGGACATTTGATTACCAAAGAGAAAGGCTTGGCCTCGTCGTTGGATAACGGGTATATCTTTCACCAGCCCTTTATGGAATTTAAGAACGATCAGGGTCAAATCTCACCAAACCGCACCTACGGGCGAAATTACTATGGTGGAATAAGTGACCACTTCCCGGTTTACCTGATCCTGAAAAAAAGATAAGCATGTATTTCTGACCTGGTTCAGATCAACTCAAGGATTTCTTTTTTAACCCAACCTACATTCCCATCCAAAAGTTGGATTTTATACCAAGAGCCCAAAGTTTCAAGAATAGAGACCTTAAGTCCTTGGTGAATTACAAAGAGCGCAGTACCGCTTTCATCGGGCGAAGCTTTTACTGTAACAGTGGGTGAAAATACGATGGCTGTATTTTGGTTCTTTGCTTTCTCTTTTTGTCTTGAAGCAAAAAACCATGAGGATATCGTGAGCGCAAAGAACAGAATTCCGGCCCAAAACGAAATTTTCTTAATAAGCGGTGAGGCAACAAGAACAAATGCCAAGGCCAGACCGATCATCACCAGGAAAGAAATCAAACCCGTCCTTGCCCATCCGTCGGCACCTTGTGTGTTGACCAGGACATGGAACCAATCGACGAAAAACGGGCGGGGCAAAGCTTCAATTTTATCGACAACAAACTGGTTACACAAAGCAATATTAAACGCGATGTCCTTATCGTTGGGATCGATCAGTTGTGCCCTCTCGTAATACAGGATGGCCTTGGGAATATTCCCGTTTTTGTAATAGGCATTTCCCAGGTTAAAATACACTAAA
>CAZSIK010000127.1:0-11345 GCA_964606515.1 uncultured Prolixibacteraceae bacterium | reverse complement strand
CGAGCAGGGCGGCAATTGGATTCTTTTCCTCTTTTGAAGCAGTGCGCCAGGTATTGTAAAAGAAATACAATACTGGGATACAAAAGAAAATGAAAGCATCGGTTGAATCGTTACCCAGGAGGTTGCCGGGGATGAGCCACCCTAAAGCGGCAGCAATAAAAGCGGGGAAGAACAATACCAGAAGAATTCGTTTAAACGAGATGTCTTCGGGCCGGGCCGGGGATATTTTGTCTGCTTCCTTAATTTCGGGAACACGCCAATTACCAATTGCAAACCAAATCACTCCGATGATCATGCCCACACCGGCAATGGCAAATGCCCATCCCCATCCATAAGTCAACCTCATCCAGGCGGCAACAAAATTACACACGAAGGCTCCGATGTTGATCCCCATATAGAAAATATTGTATCCCGAATCTTTCAAATGGGCATATTCAGGTCTTTCGTACAACTTACCCAATAAAACCGAAACATTGGGTTTGAACATCCCGTTGCCTAAAATAATCAGGAGCAATGAAAGATAGAATGCTGTTATGCTGTTGGGGATGGATAGGCCGATATACCCGGCTGCCATTAAAATTCCCCCAATGTATATTGCTTTTCGGTACCCGATCAGTCGGTCGGCGATCAAGCCCCCGAAAAAGGGTGTAAGGTACACAAGGGCAAGATAGGTGCCGTAAATATCGGCCGCTTCCATACGGCTCAGGCCCAGGCCTGGAAAGAATGAACTTTTCGATTCGATCATGTACAGGCTGAATATTCCCAGCATCAGATAATACCCAAAACGTTCCCACATTTCGGTAAAAAACAGGATCATCAAGCCCTTAGGATGTTTGTTTTTATTCGCCATCTTGATTGGTATTAAGGTAGATACTCATGTAACCCGAATAATTTCGGCTTTTAAAGATAGTAAAAATGACCGATTGCTTTTCAAATAGAACAAAAGGGTCTGAACTTTTTGCATCAAGTTCAAACCCTTTCATGAAAAGACATATTCAAAGTGATTTTCTTATACGCTTGCTTTTTTCTTTTGTGTTGTCAAAACGGTAAGCACCAATACGATTATTGAGATTGGAAGTGCGATCAACATCGGATCAATGCTTGGCCATGGATGAGCTGGAACTAATACATCGCGCCCGATGAGCGCTTTACAGATGCCCAATGCTTTGGCCTCGCTGGCATGGACGAAAACCAGACAAAACAAGCTGGCAACCAAGCCCGAAATCATACTGGCCTTAGCTCCGATCCGGTTCGATTTTTCCCAGTACAAGGCCGAAAAATAGGTAGGCAAAAAGGTGGCAGCACAAATGCCAAAGAAAATGGTCGTTCCTTTTGCAATCACACCGTCTTTCAACACATAACAGATTATATAGCTTAAGATGATGGATAATGCAATTCCATAGCGGGTAATTCGGGTCGATTTCCGGTCTGATTTCAATGCCCCTCTAGCCACATCACGCCCTATTGAAGTTCCCATTACATGAAATTGGGAACTCAGGGTCGACATACTGGCTGACAAAATACAAAGCATGAATACTGCTGAAAACCAGGCTGGTGTTGAAGCTTTGATAAAAACAGGAATAATTTTGTCGACATCTCCCACCATGGCCATAGCCATTTTACCTTCGTTTTGCATGAAAAAAATGTTGGATAATGGGCCAATAGTAAAAATAAAGCCAGTACATACAAAGATAAACAGGGTCCCAATAAGTACAGCCCTATTCAACTCCTTATTGCTTTTTACAGTCATGAAACGCACCACCAATTGTGGCTGGGCAAGCACTCCGATACCCACGCCCATAACCAGCGAAGTAACCAGGCTATACCACCAGGGCGAACCCATTTTCGGCATGGCAGTCCATCCCTGATGACCGGCTGCAGCAAGTTTTTCAGGCACCATACTGGCATAAGATGTTAATTCACGATTGGCGTCAACAAATCCCATCCCGATTTTTTTGTAGGTCCATATCAACAGAAACATGATACAAGTAACCATGATGACCCCCTGAAGTGCATCGGTATACATTACCCCTTTCAACCCACCGGTAATTACATAAGAAGCAATCACCAGGGTAAAAATAAACAAGGCAATATTATAATCTATTTCAAAGATGTGTTCAATAAACACGGCCCCACCCTTCAACACCACCGCAGCATACAGAGGCATGGCTACAAAAATGATCAAACCGGCGATAATCTGGATGGTTTTGCTTTGGTAGCGCATTCCTAAAAATTCAGGAAAGGTATGGGCATTCAATTTATGCCCCATCTGCCGTGTTTTACGACCAAAGAAAATAAAAGCGATGATGATTCCAACCGACATGTTCAGCACATTAAGCCACATCAGCCCCATACCAAAATTGGCCGAAATGCCTCCAAAACCAACAATTGCCGATGAGGAAATAAAAGTAGCACCATACGACATGGCCATGACAAAAGGATGGATCTGCCTGCCGCCTATCAGATAATCGCTTGTATTTCGTGTATGTTTGAACCCCAACCAACCAAGGCCGATCAGTAATAAAAGGTAAATAATTACTACAAGGCTTAAAACGAATGTATCCATTGTATTCCAGTTTTTAGGTTAGTATTTAAGGTTCAGCAATTTCTTCTTTCCACTTTTCATCATCTTCTTCCCATTTGGCATCTTCTTTAAGGATATCAGGGCTTTTGTTATCGCCTTTATTCCAGTTGATGATGCCGTACACCACAGCAAAAACAACACACAGAAAAGCAAGCAGATAGGCCATATAAATTCCTGGATCTTTTATTCCAAACATAATTTTCAAAGTTTTAAGGTTTTATTGTTTCAGATTATCGTATTAAAAATAGTGGGTCATTACCACGATCACCCGGTTGTTTACGGCCCTATGGCTTGTATCGAACAAACCGTTCGCGAGGTTGATGTTGCCAATGCCGTAATCGGCTCCGGTCATTTCGTATTCGGCTACCAGTTTAAAGCTGGGCAGGTTAAACGAAAGGTGGGGAGCCAGCCTGAACATGTGTTGCATATTCAAGAACAAGCCATAGGTTTTGGCCTTGCCCAACCCTGAATCGTAAAGGGCTTCTTTGGTACCCAGGTTTGAGCCATAGCCCATGAAGAGCCCTCCCTGCCATTTCTTGCCATAAACAGCACTCAACGAGGCGGTATACGTGCTATAACTCGTATAGCTTTCATTTCCTGTAGCCTGATCAAAAGCGGAAACAGCATAGCCTCCGGGTATGGTAAGGTGCGACATGTTCTCCCCAAGATAACCTTTCAACAAAAGCGAAAAATTGCCTTTGCGGATGCGGGCATAAGCCATATACGACAAGCTCGACAAATAGGTATCGGCTTTATTGCTGCCATCGGTACCAGTAATCATCATCCTGGGTTTGATCATTTTATACCCGGCCCCTGCCCCCAGGGTCAGGACGCTGTGATTCCACTCGGTTGAAAGCACCATTTCGGGAAGTACGCCATTCCGTTTGGCATGGTTAGGGGTAAGAAGATAGGTAAAATCGGCTGCATCGACCATGGGGGAATTGTATTGCATTTCGGTTACAGCCGAGGCAGATACGATGAGCGTTCCAAGCTTTTGATTGAAGCGGATCATGGGTGAGCGGTTGAAACAAGTAAATGGGGCACCCGTGTTTAAGCCGGCTACTATGGGCATGTTGGCATTCCCGAAGAAGGGGTGCCAGGTTTGCCCGGCAAGCAAAGAAGCATTTTCCCAGGTGAGAAGTGAATAGGCTTGCCGTATCCTGAACAAGGTCGGATCGGATTTCAGGTTACCTGCAAAATCGAACTCAAGCAGGCCCGTGGCCTTGGCATTTAAAATCGACGGGAAATTAATCCTGACTCCCAGGCGCGAAGCAATGGCCGTGATGTTGGCACTAAGCTGCTCATTAAAATCCTCGACCCCCTTGGGTGCAGCGTACAAAGGCAATAAGTAAAAAACATCATGGCCAGCATCGACCCCTTTGTAGGTGTCCATATAGGCATCGATCCTTACAAAACCATAAAAATCAAGCGTTACGGCATCGTTCGACTGGCTTTTTACCAAAAGGACCGAAAATATGCCCAATAAAAAAAACAGGCTTTTCTTCATTCGCGATAGAATTATTGGTTATTTAATGAAATGAAATAATCAATTCTTATTGGTTTTGCCTATAAAAATAATTCTTTATTTCAAAAATTCAATATTCATATATAATTATTAAAATAATTACGATCTGATGTTTATTATGATTTTTTAATTTCACTTTAAATGTTTTTTTATTATTTATCTTATTATAAACATAATATAATTATGAAGAAAATATTAATGTGCAATTGAAGAATTTCGATGGACACATTATCGGATAAGCTATCGTGAACGGCATTTATTACTCATCTTCAACCATCTCACACAGGAACAGTGAGGTTGCCTCTATTTTTTAAACGGGCATTTCAATAATTAAACTTGCCAAATAAATTATCGTGTTTTTGGCAGCCTCATTTTAATGATCCTTCCAGATACCTAAGAATCGATTGAATTACAACAATTTCGAACGAATAACTTCATTCATTGCCCGTAAAAAAATAAGAAACAAGAAGCTTTTTATGTTTTTTATGACAATTCATGGGGAAGTTCAAAAAAACCATCTTCATTAAATTGAAAATCAACAACATTGATCACAGATGCCAAATTTATTGGCCCATAAATATGAGGAAAAAGAAGATCCAACCGTGGATCCTGTTGGTCGGCTCCAGGTCCTGCCGGATCTTCATATTTACAAGTCGAACTTAGCTTCTGCTCATCGATACACAACAAAACAAGCCCTTTCTGCCCTTTGAAAAATAGATTGGCCGTTTCGGCAGTTTGCTTCGGGGTGGAACAATGGATAAAACCATCGGTTTTTAATGACTCGGCGATGTATTCCCCACCTCTTTTGGCATTTTCCCAATCATCTTTTCTTGTAATATGAAGAATCATAATAATCCGTTTCTCTTTTACTGCTTTAAATAATTCTATATTTTTTGCAAACCTGGTTTCATCGTACAATTAACCATTTGATTTTATTGAAAAAGGTTGCGGCTCTTCAATTTTTCTATTCAATTAACAAATCATACTTTTCTAAGAGACCTGCAATTCCCTGGATTGAGAATTTTGCTTTCTTAATACGGTTATTTTCGGGATCGATTGAATAGTTATATGAAGTGCGAAAGTCTACTTTTTCAATAATTGAATGATCAAATGTGGCTCGGTTAAGTTCGCACTGATCAAACAGTGATGCGGTTAAGTCGCACTCTGTAAAATCAGTTTCGTGTAACTGAGTGAGCTTAAAAGTTGTTTTTTTGATTTTAGTCTTGTAAAATGAGGAGTGGTTCAGGATACACTTGTCAAAGCTGAATGAAAGCCCAAATTCAGTACATTCACTAAATTGCAGCCCCAACATTTTACACTCCCGGAAATTCACATCCCGAAATACGACCTTTGACAACTTGGCTAAGCTTAAATTGCATCCCGAAAATTCGCAGTCGATAAACTTAAAATCGGATAAGTCGACATTCGAAAAATTGCAATTGAGAAAACGGCAATTTTCATAGTCTCCTTTAATCAAAGGCTTGCTGTTAAAATCAATTTTATCAAACGTTTCCTCGTCCATAAATACTTTTTGTGTAAGCCTGGGTGGATGTATATTCAATTTGGTTTTCTGTAAAAGTCGTTTAAAGAATGTGTATAATAGCTATAATCAATTTTGCTGTGTCGCTGGAAAATACGTGGTTCTTTTCGCCCAACCGGAACCAAAGTAAGTTTGGTCATCCCATTTATTGCTTGATACTTGCTTGTATTCAGTGTTTTTTGGTCAAATAGTACATCGAAATAGAACAAATACTTTCCAACCCAGTTTATATAATTTTCCGAATCTTGCTTATTCAGTTCACCTTGTTTATTTTCAAGCTTTAAGTTGGCATTTCCATCGAAGATTTCTTTTTGAAACTCAACACCGTTTAATGGTTTTCCATGTAACATGGGCACGATATTAAACTGAGGGTCAATAAAGATCCATTTGTCAAGTTCTTTTGAATAGACTTCAGCAACAACATGCCCCGCACCCACCATTACTTTTTCAACATCTCTGGTTTTCAAACCTAAAGTTCTTGAAGGGAAACCAATACTATTGAGGGCGGCTGTAGCTACAACGCCATACTCCACACAGCGGAATTGCTTTCCTTCGTGAGCTTCTTTCAGAATAGTCAATGCATCTGGTTTGGAAGGCTTATTTCTGCCATTATGCTCCCATTGTTTGCTGGTCCAGTCAAGGATGTTTTTGATTTTGCCCAGGTCGTTCATTTCTCCCTTCACCAAATGTTCCAGCTTATATTTGGTCCTTAACTCGCTAAGAAAATCGTTGGCTGTAGTGTCGGCATAATAAAACTCATAAAGTTCATTCGGAACTTCGTTCGTGTAAGTTACTTTCTTCAAACGACTTGAAGGACTCACATTTATTAATTGATAAAAAGAAGAACAGCTACTAAAAAGGATACAGCTAAAAAGAAGAATAAAAGAGTGCTTTACCATATTTTTTCTTTGTTTTAAAATTGCATTCATTATATTTTATCATGCCCCGACAAATCACAAGTCTTTACATGGACTGAATTTCATGTCCAAAAATAATAATTTATTTTTACCTATATTTAAACACGTAAACATACTCCCGGCTGCACTAACTAACGTTTGCCAGGGAAAAATAAAATGAAAATATGATGATGAAAATCCTGAACTTAACCATCGTGCTTCTTGTCATCTTGCTTTTGAGCTGCAAGCCTGAAGCCGACCAAGTAAAAATGTACCCTGTACAAGGGGTTCCTTTCAGCCAGGTAAAAATCAGCGACTGCTTTTGGTTGCCCAAAATCGAAACCAACCGGAAGGTAACCATCCCGGCATCGTTTGCCATGTGCGAAAACTATGGCCGCATGGATAACTTCCTGATTGCCGGTGGAAAAATGCCCGGTCAGGTCAAGGGAAAAATGCCCTTCGACGATACCGATGTGTATAAAATAATCGAAGGCGCGGCTTATTCGTTAACTACCCTGCCCGACCCTGAACTCGATGCTTACCTCGATTCAATCATCGGACTGATTGCCATTGGCCAGGAAGCCGATGGCTACCTTACAACCTACAAAACCATCGACACGACCTATGCTCCGGCCTCTTGGTGTCCTCCAGGATCACGCTGGAAAAACCTGGCCTGTAGTCACGAGTTGTACAACAGTGGCCACTTGTTCGAAGCTGCAGCCGCCCACTATCAGGCTACCGGCAAGAAGAATTTCCTCGATATTGCCACCCGCAATGCCGATCTTCTTGTCGAGGTTTTCGGTAAAGAGAAAAATCCCGAAGTACCCGGGCACCAAATAGTTGAAACTGGCTTGATCAAATTGTACCTGATTACCAAAAAGAAAGCTTATCTCGATCTGGCCCGTCATTTTTTGGATAATCGTGGCGACAGTACCAAACGCGATTTGTGGGGGCCTTACAACCAGGATCATAAACTCGTGACCAAACAAGAGGAAGCAGTTGGACATGCCGTGCGCGCCGCCTACATGTATGCCGGCATGACCGATATTGCCGCCCTTTACGACGATTCGGCCTACGAAAAAGCAGTCGATAAAATCTGGGACAATATCGTATCGAAGAAACTATACCTTACCGGAGGAATTGGCTCGAAACACCAAGGCGAGGCTTTTGGAGAAAATTACGAACTTCCCAACCTTACTGCCTATAACGAAACTTGCGCGGCTATTGCCAACGTGTACTGGAACTACAGGATGTTCCTGCTCCATGGCGAAGCAAAATACATCGATGTGCTCGAACGGAGCTTATACAACGGAGTAATTTCGGGGGTAAGCCTCGATGGAAGAAATTTCTTCTACCCCAACCCGCTTGAATGCAATCTGCAATTTAGATTCAACAGTCATGGTACGCTCGACCGCCAACCCTGGTTCGATTGTTCCTGCTGTCCGTCGAACCTCTGCAGGTTTCTGCCCTCGGTTCCCGGGTATATCTACGCCCTTGACCAAAACAACCTGTATGTCAACCTTTTCATCGAAAGCGAAACCGAAGTTGCCTTCAATAAAAGCAGCAATGTAACAATTAAGCAAGAAACCCAATATCCCTGGGATGGGACCATTAAAATGATGATTTCGCCAAAAAAGCCTACAACTTTTGCACTGAACCTTCGTATCCCCGGGTGGATTTCAGGTCAAGCAGTGGCAAGTAACTTGTATTCGTACACCAAAGCGCTTGAAGAAGATATTGTAATTCAAATCAATGGTGAAGCTATTGCCTTCTCAAGAAGTAAAGGATATGCGGTCATCGATAGGAAATGGACCCCTGGGGATGTTGTCGAATATAAGGTTCCAATGAACGTACGTCGGGTCAATACCCATCAAAAGGTTGCCGAAAATGCAGGCCGTGTGGCTCTTGAAAGGGGACCGATTGTATATTGTGTTGAAGGTGCCGACAACAACTTTCCCTTATTTGATTTGATATTGCCCGACAGTAGCGAACTTATGGCAAATTTCGACCCTGAGTTATTGGGGGGTGTAGTTAGCCTAAGCGGAGAAGGTAATGTAAAAGGAAAAGCACAACAAATAAAAGCAATCCCATATTATGCCTGGAATAACCGGGGCATTAACGAAATGAGGGTATGGCTTCCAAAATAGAACTATGAAATTTAGACAATTATAAATTTCAAGCTTGATATCATTTAGGGTATAAATAGAATAAGGCTGAATCTGTTGAGATTCAGCCTTATTCTATTTATACTGTAACAAAGTTCGTTTATTTGACTGATTTATCTGGGAAATAGCGATCGATTGCTTTTATTACCAGATAAAAAACACCCATAAAACCAAAGATAGCCACCATCGAGATACCGGTAACTTCAATAGCTGAAGCAACATCTTTCGACTTGTCTCTTGTCGTTGCGGGTACAGTTACAGTTGTTTCAGTTACCACCTGAGGCTCGGCAGCCTGAAGGGTGTCGATCCGGATCGTATCATTAACTTGAGTTGTAGCTTCCATAATTTTTCCTCCTTATTATGCGAATAATGGAATTAAAGCAAGAATCAAACCACCGGCTACAACCGATCCGATCTGGCCACCAACGTTAACGCTAATAGCAGGCATCAGAAGGAAGTTTTGTTTATCTTCTTTTTGACCCATTGAATGAACAACACGTGCCGACATAGGGAAAGCCGAAATACCACAAGCACCAACCATTGGATTGATTTTCTTCCCTTGAGGTAAAAATAGATTCATAATTTTTGCGGTGATCACTCCCCCGAAAGTATCGAAGATGAAAGCAATCAAACCAAGACCGATAATTTTAACAGTATCAACGGTCACAAAACGTTCGGCAGTCATAGTCGAAGCAATGGTAATACCCAGTAAAATGGTTACAAGGCTAGCCAGTTCGTTTTGAGCAGCAAGTGAAAGTTTATTTAATACGCCACACTCGCGGATCAGGTTTCCAAACATCAGGAAGCCAATTAAAGCCAACGAAACCGGCGCAATTAAACCTGCAATGATGGTTACTGAAATCGGGAACAGGATTAAGGCTACCTTCGACACTTTTTTATTGAAGTTGCCCATTTGGTTCATCCTGATCCTCCGTTCGTTCTTTGTAGTTAAAGCCCTGATAATCGGGGGTTGAATTATTGGCACCAAAGCCATATAAGAATAGGCCGCAACAGATATTGGTCCCATTAAGTTTTTTGCAAACAAGCTGGAAACAAAAATTGAAGTTGGACCATCGGCAGCACCAATAATTCCGATTGAAGCAGCTTCTTTCAGGTCGAAACCAAGAAGTGTTGCAAGAATCAGTGTTGCAAATATCCCAAATTGAGCGGCCGCTCCAAAGATGAGTAAAAAAGGATTCCTGAATAGCGGAGAAAAGTCGATCATCGCCCCGATGGCAATAAAAATCAACAACGGAAAAATTTCGGTCATGATCCCTGCGTTGAAAAAGACTTTGAGAACACCGGGTTCTACCCCATGAGCTCCAACAATCTCGAGTGCCGACGACCAGGGAATGTTAACCAGGATTGCTCCAAAACCCATCGGAAGAAGAAGCGTAGGTTCATATTCTTTGGCAATGGCCAGGTAGATCAGAATTCCTCCTACAGCAATCATCACTAAATGTTGCCAGGTAAATCCGGCAATGGCCGGAAACAATTGACTAAATTCTAAATCCATAATAAATATTTTATTTTTAATTATCATTATTCCTTTGACGCACCAACGCTGCAATGTCGTTTCTCAGCTCAAGCAATTCACTTTTCAGGAAAGCGATATCGTTTTTAATCGCAACAATTTCAGAGCTGCTGTCGTCGATTTCTTCTTTTTCTTTGATGACCATCGAAAGCAGGATTGAAACCACCAAAGTACCAATGATCACGGCAAGAGAAATCCATGAGTTGTTCTTGAATAGATGTTCTACAGGTTCATACCATGAAAAGAGCATCTTCATTGCAATAAAAAGCAAAATAAAACTTACCCCTTGTTTCAGATAACGGAAGAGTCCCATAATTCCTTTAAGTGCAAAAAAGAGGGAAACCAATCCCATCACGGCAAACACGTTCGAGGTGATGGCAATGAAATTTTCCTCTCCCGGAGTAAGGATGTTTGCTGCACCATCGGCAATTACCCCAATGATGGCTGGAATAGAATCGACAGCGAACAACACATCGGTTGAACCAATTACAAGGAACACCAACATGAACATGGTGATGTGTCGACGACCATTAATCTTTGAGAAAAAATGGGGATGGTCGAGATCGGGATCAACAGGGAACAATTTAGCCCCCATTTTATAGAGAAAATTATTTTGTGGATCGACCTGATCGTCCTCCTTTGTGAAGGCCATCTTATAGGCAGTCCAAAGCAGGATGGCCCCAAAGATATAAATGATCCAGCTGAACTTTTGCACCAAGCTCATTCCAACAAGGATGAAAAGAATTCTCAATACTATTGATAGTAGAATCCCCAGTTTTAATAATCTTGGTTGGTTTTTCTCGCTGACTCCCATCAATGAAAAGATCATGATGAAAACAAAAAGGTTATCGACCGAAAGAGAGTACTCGGTAAAATATCCTGCGATAAATTTGCTGAACATGACCGATCGGGTATGTATACTTGGGTCAGAATCAGCATTCTGAGGAAAGAACATATAAATAGCCAAACCATAAAGCAATGCCAGGGTGATCCAAAGACCGGTCCAGCGCAAAGCCGTTTTTACCGACATCTGACCATGTCTGTGACCAGACACATACATATCAATCGCGAATACAACAATGTACAAAACGATAAACGATG
>CAZSIK010000126.1:6335-11412 GCA_964606515.1 uncultured Prolixibacteraceae bacterium | reverse complement strand
CTATTGCACAGTTGTGACAACTTCTGTCACAGTGGTAAATTAGCGGTTATTCAATTAGGTTTTTATGTGTTTTGATACTGCGGGCTGACTTATCCCAAATAGTTTCCCCAATTCGGTTTGGCTGTACGAACCAAAAAAATACATTTCAAACAGTATTTTCTTCCTTCGAAGCGCAACGGGTTTTGTGGCTCTTTTTATCATTGTTTAGTCTGTTACTTCAATATAATGGCATTCTGGTTTTTCAAAACAAGGTTTTAGGTTATGGAGTTTTTCAAACCTTTCGGGCCGTGATGTTTCCTCTATGCAATCATCGGTAAAAATGCAATTACGGCAATGCCTTGATGAATAGTCGACACGAATTTTAATCCCTTCGAATGGATAAATGTTATTGATGTTCCTTTTTGCTGTCATTGTGGATAATTATTAAGGTTGGTATGATGATGAAAAACACGAATAACACTGAGCGCAAAATTTCTATATTGTTTGCTGCCCAATTGGTGAAATCATGCAACATGGTTAACAATGTATTTCGATTGTTCAATGATTTCTTTACAACGGATAACCGCGGGGCCGTTTGTCCAGGGTATCATGTCCAATACCGCTTTGCCATGGTTCAGGTAGAACCGGGCAATCCCGCGGAGTGTCCAGCTATCTTTATACACTTTGTATAATGCCATTACCTGGCGATGTTCGACACCCAGGGGCCAACTTTTACCCTGCGCGATGATGGCGCGCCGTTGGGCTATTGCCGTGCCCACCAGGTTAACCGCTTCGGTTCGGAAAGCAGAAAGCACCAGGGGCCGGGATGATGTTTGTTTTGTTGCTGTTTCCATTACTGCCATTTTTTATAGGTTTCCAGAAATGTTTTAGCCCTGGAGATGATTTCACGGCTTACCGCGCTATCGTTATCAATTTGGCCGGTTAGAACCTTATGCACATACAGCCGCGAAATGTGGCCGGTACGCGAGCGCGACGAGGCAATTTTTTTGCCTATGTGTGTGATTTGCTTGTGTGTTTGCAATATTTTTAACTCTGAATCAGTGAATTGTTTCATTTTGTGAATTTTTAGTTGTTAATCATTTCCGGGAATAATTCACATAATGGAATATTCAACTCTTTAGAAATAAGCTTTTGAGATCGCAAGGGAACGACTTTACACCTTAACCAGTTGTAAAATGTAGGGTATTCAATACAACATGCTGAAAGAATTCTGTTTCTCAGGTTCCTTTTTTCAATGTTGGTAAGAGAATTGTATCCTGTTTCTTTTTTATGGACAAGGTTTTTTCCCTTATTCCCTTCCTGAACTTTCCCGATGATCCTGCCGATCTCCGAAGAAATTTAGTTTGACACTGAAAATAGATGTTGTGATCCAATTTATTTCAAATATTGAGTATTGTCCATTTTTATACGATAAAAAATGAAACAGTGTATTTTTAATTATTTGCTGAATATTCATCAAGATTGATTATCTTTTGCATGTGAATTGACACAATCATGAACAACAGCTTCAAATTTTTTGTACATCTACTAATTTGTATCGGATTAAGCGTGGTTGGTTACACAAATTCTGTAACTGATGTCCGTTCGGATCTTTTGAATCACAATTTTTCTTTCAAGCAGTTATCTCAGGACCAAGGATTACCCGGAATTAGCCTGGTTGACCAGATACAGGACCGCAACGGCATCATGTGGTTTTCGATAGAATCGATCGGACTGGCTCGTTACGACGGGCATAAATTTACCCTCTTCCAAAATCAGGAAAACGACAGGAGAACCCTTTCGAGCAACTATGTAAATCAAATAGTTGAAGATCCCTCAGGAAATTTATGGCTCCCCACCGATTATGGGGTCAATTGTTTGAACACCAAAAGCAATCAAATTACGCACTATTTTAACCAACCCGGCGATTCATGCTCCTTACCGTCCAATATCTGTAAAACTGTTGCCTTCGATCAGAATGGTCGAATATGGATCGGAACGGAGAACGGTTTGGCATGCAAAACCAATACAGGATTCAGGCGCTTCCTTTCTTTGCCCGATACGATCCTTAACACCGACCGAATGGTTTCGGTGCAACATATTTACATCGATAAACACGGAATTTTTTGGTTAGGTACCCGGGGCGGTTTGCTAAAGTTCAATCCAAACGATGGCTCTGTAAAACGATGGTCGCACAGTGATCAGGGGAACAATAAGCCCAGGCACGATCATGTACTAGTAATCAACGAAGACAGTAAGGGCTATTTCTGGATAGGTACCCATCGTGGCCTCGACCGCTTCAATCCTGAACAGGAACGCTTTGAAGGTTGGAATTATTCGAACGTGGCCGATCAGAAAGATTTGGAACAGGAAGGAGTTAACACGATTTGTATCGATAAAAAGGGGGTCATATGGATCGGAACCTATACCAAAGGTATTGTATTGATCGACCCCGAGAAAAGTGATTATCTAAGAATTGATACCGATAATAAAACGTTGACAAGCAATCATATCCGCTCGATATACGAGGATAACCAAGATTTAATCTGGATAGGGACCAAATTTGAGGGGCTCTTTATTTACGACGATAATACCAATTTGTTCAGCAAATGGCCTAAACAATATGAAGCATTGCTGCCTCTTCGGAATAAATATCTGTTGTCGTTCTATGAAGATAGGGATCAGGTTTTCTGGCTGGGCACGAAACTGGAAGGACTTTTCAGTGTTGACCTGAAAAAGGATCAAATACAACAATATACCCATAGAGCCGAAGATCCGGGATCCTTGTTGTCGAACCGGGTACAATCCATAATCCGAGACACGCATGGGAACCTTTGGATCGGTACAGAAGCAGGGCTCAACCTTTTTAACGAAAAAATCAAGACCTTCAGCAACTATGGTGCAGTTCCGGTAAATACCTTGTTCTGCGATTCCAAAGGAACGGTTTGGGTGGGTACTACAAGAGGACTTTTCTTTGTTGACCCATCGATTAAAGGCCTGTCAAGAAAGATGGATGACCGTAACTCGTTTTTCTTTAATAATTCAAATCTTGATATCATCTCAATTTTTCAGGATTCTTTTAACCAGTTATGGTTTTCTACCCGCTTATCGGGTTTGTTTAGTTATGATATTTTCACTGAAGAACTTATTAATCATTCGCATGAACTCACGGGGAGCTATCAGTTTCATTCTTTTATGCCCAGGGGAATTTCTGAGGATGAAACCGGGAACCTTTGGATTGGCTCGAAAGACTGGGGGGTATTCCGATACAACCGAAGCGACAGTAGCTTTACAAATTTTACGATGGCGAACGGATTGCCCAGTAATATGGTACTGAATATTGAACCCATTCAAGGAGGCGAATTATGGCTGGGCACCTATAATGGAATAGCCAGGTTCAATCCTGGCCATACTACTTCCGTGAATTTTAAAAACAATCACGGCTTATTAAGCCAGATTATTGAAATTGGGGTTCATCATTGTTTTGAAAATGGGGAGATTCTTTTTGGGGGAAACAATGGATTTAATCTTTTTCATCCTGCCGATCTGAACCAGGAATATCTATCCCATCCCCTTTTAATAACCTCAGTTAAAGCTTTTGAAGAGGAACTTCTTCGTGATATTACCAAAAATCAAACTGTAAAGCTAAAATCGAAGCAAAACTACCTTTCGTTCGAGTTCACCCTTCCCGATTATAAAAATCCATTTAAACATGAATACGCTGTATGGATGGAAGGGATTGATGCCGACTGGAAAATGTTGGGCAACCGAAATTATGCATCCTATACCAACCTGAAGCCGGGTACTTATCACTTCCATCTGCGGGCTGCCAACGATATGGGTATTTGGAGCGATTACATACTTTCACTGAAAATCATCCTTCAACCTCCATTTTATATGACCACTTGGTTCAGGATGCTTTTTGCCTTTTTTCTGTTTTTGATTGTTTTGGGCATTTATTTTCAAATTAAAAACCGACAGGCCGACCTGGAGCGGCTGGTGCGTGAAAGAACCTCGAAGTTGGAGCATGCTTTCGACGAGTTGTTCGAAAAAAACATCATGATCAACAAACAGAAAGCCGAAATAGAGGCTCATCATAACCTGCTTGAAATCAAAGTTATGGAGAGAACTCAAGACTTGGAAGAAGCCAAAAGGAAAGCAGTTGAAAGCGACCGTTTAAAATCTTCGTTCCTGGCTAACATGTCGCACGAAATCAGGACTCCTCTAAATGCAATCACAGGCTTCTCGACCCTTATTTGTGGTGATGTTTCTTCGCCGGAAAAAAAGGAAAAATATGTGGGAATTATTAAATCCAACGCGAATTCTTTATTGAAATTGGTTGAAGACATCCTGGATATTTCAAAGATTGAGGCAGGGCAACTCACCATTCATAAAGATTTCTTTGAAATTCAGGACCTGATGCTTGAGCTAAAGGATATGTTTATTCAGGAATTGAGAAATAGAAAAAAAGCAGATGTTGAACTAATTTTGGAAATTCCCGATGAATTGCCCGGATCCCTTAACCTCTTTTCCGATCAGATTAGGATCAAGCAGGTTTTAACCAATCTGTTGGGCAATGCAATCAAATTTACCCATTCGGGAAAAATTGCATTCTCATATCGCATTGAACGTGATCAGATAACTTTTTCAGTTCAGGATACCGGTATTGGGATTCCTCGTGCTGAACAGGAAAAAATATTTAACAGGTTTACTAAAATTGAAGAAGAAAATGCGGTGTACCGTGGAACCGGCTTAGGCCTGAGTATTTCGAAAAGCTTGGTTGAATTGCTGGGAGGGAAAATTTGGGTTGAATCGGAACCTGGGAAAGGCTCTTGCTTTTTATTCGAAATTCCCGGGCCAATGAAATGGACCAAGAAGCATCTTCCTAAGAAAGAGGTTCATTCTAAAGAATTCGATTTCAAGCATCTTTCAATCTTAATTGTTGAAGACGAGCGCTCGAACTACGAGTTGTTGCATTCTTTCTTTTCAGGAACTGGTGCTGGCATTACCTGGGCCCCCGATGGATCGATCGCGGTTTCGTTCTGCGAAAAAACACGTTACGACCTGGTTTTACTCGACATTAAAATGCCGGGGATCG
>CAZSIK010000126.1:0-6325 GCA_964606515.1 uncultured Prolixibacteraceae bacterium | reverse complement strand
TCTGGCCCGATGTTCCCATTGTTGCCCAAACTGCCTATGCCCAGGCCGAAGATTATGTAAAAATAGAACAAAGCGGTTTTAATGATATCCTGGTTAAACCTTTTTCTCGCGAAGAACTTTACCGCATTATCCTCAGGGTGCTTAAAAAGCAGTAATGCCTTTTAAAAGTTCTTGTGCTGTTTTTATTTTCCGGGCACATCACTTTTCGATTAAAAATGTGATATTTGTCAAGTATTTGATTCAAAGGTTCGAAATTTCATTAACAATTGATTATTAAGCGTATGTATAAGATTCAAACACTCAACAAGATCGACCCGGAGGGGCTAAAATTGTTTCCTGCCGACCGATATGCCATTGCCAATGAGGTGAACGATCCCGATGCCATCGTGCTTCGTAGTTTCAACATGCACGATATGGAATTGCCCTCATCGCTCAAAGCGGTAGCTCGTGCAGGTGCCGGAGTGAACAACATCCCGGTCGAAAAATGCACCGAGAAAGGTATTGTTGTTTTCAATACTCCAGGGGCCAATGCCAACGCGGTAAAAGAACTGGTCATTGCTGGACTGATGCTTACTTCGCGCGATATTGCCAACTCGGTTGCCTGGGCAAAAACCCTGAAAGGAAAAGGCAGCGAAATTCCTGCACTGGTCGAAGATGGGAAGAAAAATTTTGCCGGCATCGAAATAAAAGGAAAAGCCCTCGCAGTGATTGGTCTGGGCGCCATCGGGGTACTGGTGGCCAATGCTGCCCAATCTCTGGGGATGAGGGTTGTAGGCTACGATCCTTACCTGTCGATGAAAGCCGCCCTTAAATTAAACAGCAATGTAGAAGTGGCTTCTGGGCTTGAAAGCCTTCTGGGCCAGGCCGATTTCGTGACCATCAATATCCCTCAAACTGCTGAGACCAAAGGTTATCTCAACAAAGAACGCTTTGCCATGATGAAAAACGGGGTGCGCGTGTTGAATTTCGCCCGTGGCGGTCTGGTCAACAACACCGATATGAAAGTGGCTCTCGAAAGCGGGAAAGTGGCTCGTTACATTACCGACTTCCCTGATGCGGAAATTCTCGATATGCCCAACGTGATCGCGATACCCCACCTGGGCGCTTCAACCGAAGAGTCGGAAACCAACTGTGCAATCATGGCCGTAGATCAAACCCGCGATTATCTTGAAAATGGGAATATTGTGAATTCGGTCAATTTCCCCAATGCCGAGATGGAATGCAACGGTGGCGCACGAATTTTAATAGCCAATAAAAATGTGCCCAACATGGTAGGGCAAATTACCACCGTATTGGCCGATGAAAATGTGAACATCGCCCACATGCTTAACCGGAACAGGAACGAGATTGCATACAATATTATTGATATCGACCGCGATTCGGTTGAACCTGTCCTCCTTGAAAAACTAAGGCAAGTACCAGGAGTGTTCATGGTTCGTGCTATCAATAAAGAATGCAATTAATGATTGATATAAACCCTTGTTCTGACAAAAGTTAATTGGGTTTATTAAAAAAAGTGGCTTTGAGGATTAAACCCTCTGGCAATTTTTATATCCAAAACACTATTAAGACGAAAAGAGGTTTTTTTCCGATTATGGATCAGAAAACCGATGATAGGGTTAGAAAAGGGAAAAGTGTTTTGAAAGAGGCAGATTCTTCTGCCTTTTTTCTTTTTAATATTGGTTTGTCCTTGTTGTAATTGACAGAAATAATCTCAATCGACTATGATGCTTTCTCGACGGGAACTTTTACGGATTCTTGCACTGGCACCAGTTACCGGTTTCTCACTTAAGGCTTTTCCTAATGTAGGTATCCAAAGAGGTAGGGTATCCGATTTTGCCAAAAGATTAAGTGCTGTTGGCCGTATTCTGGAAATGGAGGATTGGTATGTTTGGGGAACAAGCCCTATTTATGGGTCCGACCGCACCGTGCATGTATTCTTTTCACGTTGGCCGGCCGCGAAAAAAATGGGTGGGTGGATCAATAGTTCCGAAATTGCGCACGCGGTAGCCGACAAACCCGATGGACCGTATCGCTTTGTTTCCACCGTGTTAGCTCCCCGGGGGGAGGGTTTCTGGGATGGCACCACTTGCCATAATCCTCATGTTCAATATGTGGATGGGAAATATTGTTTGTTTTACATGGGAAACTCGAACCGGAAAACCGACACCAAAAGGGTAGGGTTGGCCTGGTCCGATTCGTTGTATGGCCCCTGGGAACGGATGGATACCCCGCTGCTTGAACCTTCTGGAGAAGAAGCCTGGGATAACCATTGCACAACAAATCCCTCGTTTGTCAAACATCCCAACGGGCAATACTGGTTGTATTACAAATCGTGGAATTCGAGTGAATATTACAATTCAACCCATCCTTCAGTTCGGGGGAACCGAAAATATGGCCTTGCTATTGCCGACAACCTGTTTGGACCTTACCGGAAATACAAGCATAATCCCGTTGTTGATTTTTCTGCCAATGAAAATAATGCCCAGCTTGAAGATGCTTTTATCTATCATGAAGAGGGGAAGTTTAAAATGCTGGCCCGCGACATGGGCTTTTTCGATCATGAAGTTGGGCTTTACCTCGAATCGCTGGATGGGCTTAGCTGGTCGGAACCCCAAATTGCCTATTTCAACATGAAGCATTATCGGGAAGAACTACCGGCTCCGGCCCATCTTAAAAGGTATGGCCGGCTTGAACGGCCACAATTGCTTTTCGATCATGGGAAACCAACGCATCTTTTCACTGCATCTCAGGGGGGTAACTATATGAATTCGAGCGCTTTTGTATTGAAAATTAATTGATGGGAAAATGCTGGACTGTTTTTGTTTTAGTTGCACCTGATGTGCGGTTCCTTTTCAATTGGAACGGGGAATAGATTCTGGCAAATATTGCTATTTTTATGCTTTTAAAACTGGATAAAGGAAGTCGGTATTTAAGAAAATTAGATTGATCATGAGGGGCAGGATTCTGTATGTGTTTATTTATATTTCCTTGCTGGCCACTGAAGCTTTGTCGCAGGTCAATGTATTGCACATGGAGCAGCTGACCTATCGCGATGGTCTGCCCCATAATTCGGTACAAACCATTAAGCAGGATAAATATGGTTTTATCTGGTTCAGTTCCTTCGCCGGTCTGAGCCGGTTTGATGGATATCATTTTGTTGAATACCTTCCCGACCCGGAGAATACCCGGACCATATACACCAAAAGTGTTTACAACATGGTGCTCGATTCGGCACAAAACCTGTGGATTACTTTTTTCGATACCAGCCAATATTGCAGGTACAATTACCCCACCAACGACTTTATCAGGATGAAGAGTTCTGAGGTTCCCCGGTACATCAAGGAAAACAGTAACCGAAGAAATATTACCCCAACCATAGCAGAACGAGATAACGACCGATGGGAATTGAAAGGAAAAATGCTTTACAGGACCAATAAAGCAACAGGAGAAACCAAACCCTATTATTTAAATTCAAATCAGATCGACCAATTTGAAGAGACCCGGATACGGGCTTTGTTTATCGACTCGTTTGGGACATTATGGATTGGCACCGAAGACAAAGGTGCCTTTAAAGTGAATATTTTTACAAAACCTTTCTATTCTTTCTTTTATCTTGAAGATGGGTCACTGAAATTACTAAATAAAATAGTCAGGGCCATTCATCAGGGGAATGATGACAAGCTATATATTGGGACTCAATACGATGGGCTTTTCGTTCTTAATCGATCCACTTATCGTTTGAAAAATATTGGTGGGCAAAACAGTGCCGATTATACAAGGCTAAGAAGCAAGGAAATACGATGCCTATTTGAAGACCGGCTCGGACATTTGTGGATCGGGACCAAGGGTGGTGTAAGTGAATATTTCCCTGAAACAGGGCGCATCAGGAATTACAACCGTTTCGGTACGGTAAACATCCCGCATAATTGGGCCTATTCAGTTGCCGAAGACCAACAAGGCAATATTTGGATCGGAACTTTTGGAGGAGGCATTGCAAGGTATGATCGTGAAAACGATCGGTTTATACACATCGACCCTTATGCCACTCTGGCCAACAGCAGGGTGTATTGCATGATTACCGATCGGAACAATCATCTTTGGGTGGGAACTCATGGTGGAGGAATTTCGTGGTTGAAAAGGACTTCCAATACAGATGAATTTGATTGTGTCCATTTCTTAAACGAGCCGGGAAACCCGAATTCAATTTCAAGTAACCGGGTTTTTAACCTTTTTGAAGACCTTCACGGCTACATTTGGGCTGCAACTGATTATGGATTGAATCGCATTGATCCTGATAATGGACAGGTTAAAAGGTTTTTTCATAAAGACGGGTTATCCGACGACATCATTTTTTCGCTTACTCAAGATGATAAAGGAACTATCTGGATGTCGAATCAAAAGGGTATCTCTAAATATAATCCCGAGCAAGAAACCTTCAGTCACTATAACGAAAAAGATGGATTACAGGGTGATGAGATGTCTGAGAATACGGTTTTCAGAAACAAACATACCGGCGAAATTATTTTTGGCGGATTAAGCGGAATGGTTTCATTTTTACCCGACCAAATAAAGGAAAGCCATATCCTACCGAAGGTAATCCTCACCCGGCTTGAGGTACTGAACCAGGAGGTCGTTCCCGGGCAACAAATCAACAAGCGGGTCTTGCTTAAGGAACATATTTCATTGGCAAAAAAAATTACGTTGGATTATTCGCACAAGAGTTTTACCATCGAGTTTGCCGCCCTTCACTTTGCCAATCCTATGGGAAACGAGTACCAGTATATGCTTGCGAATTACGATCAGGACTGGATATCAACTTCAGCCGACAGGAGATATGCCACTTATTCGAACCTGAAGGCAGGAAAATACCTTTTTAAGGTGAAAGCTTCGAACGACGACGGGCAATGGAGCCCCGAGGAAAGGACGCTTGAAATAACCGTTAGGCCCCCCTGGTGGTTCTCGGTTTGGGCATTTATCGCTTATATAATGCTGATTAGTGCTGCTTCGTACTTCTCGGTACTGTATATCATGGCCAAGATGAACATGAAAAACGAGGTGCGTTACGAGAAAATGAAAGCAAGAAAAATGCTCGAACTGAACCAGATGAAGGAACAGTTCTTTACAAAGGTTTCGCACGAACTCCGAACCCCTCTTTCCCTCCTGATCGATCCGCTAAGAAAAATGAATGCAAAAGCAATCAACCCTTCCGAACAGGAATACTACATCAACATCATGTACCAGAATGCCATCAGGTTAACTAAACTGGTCAACGAATTACTCGATTTCAGGAAAATTGAATCAAAAGAATTTTCGCTGAAAATGAACGAAGGAGAACTGGTTTCCTTCCTCCAATCCATTGTCAACACCTTTAAACTCAATGCCAATGAGCGAGAAATTGAGTTGACCTTCAAAACAAGTCATCAATACATCAAAGCCTTGTTTGATAAGGATGCCCTCGAGAAAGTGATATTCAACCTTTTATCGAATGCACTAAAATACAACCAACGGGGTGGCCGGGTTTCCCTTGAGGTAAGTTTGCTCCAACAGGAACAGGATGGGAAAAAAGTAGTGAAGATTGGAGTAAGCGACAATGGACGGGGTATTGCCCCTGATGCATTGAATAAGATTTTTGACTTGTACTATCAGGAAAACGCTAAAGATAACCAGCACATCGAAGGTAGTGGCATCGGTTTGTCGCTTACCCGCGAACTGGTTAATTTGCATCATGGGTCGATCGAAGTAACAAGCGAACAGGGCCAGGGAAGCGAATTTACGGTGTTACTCCCTATCGTATTGGGGGCCGAAGGAAATTCAAGGGAAGAACAGTTCAAACCTATTGCCGACCGTGTATTGGAAGTGGCCGGGTTGATCGGTGAAGATGAGGAAGAAATCCCTGGCGAAGAGCGTTTTAAGGTGCTTGTTGTTGAAGACAACGACGATGTAAGAAGCTACATCCGTAAAGACCTGGGCCAGTTGTTCGAGATCATCGAAGCCGAAAATGGGAAAGTGGGTTGGGAAAAAGCCTTGTCGTACTTACCTGACCTGATCCTTTCCGACCTGATGATGCCCGAAATGGACGGGTATGAACTGTGCCGGAAAGTAAAAAACGATAAGCAAACCAGTCATATTCCGGTACTTGTACTTACAGCCCTTACCACAGAGAAAGCCAATCTCGAAGCAATTGAAAGTGGTGCCGATGCGTATGTATCGAAACCTTTCTCCTCTTCATTATTAAGAGCTCAGATCAAAAACCTGATACAAAGCAGGAAATCGCTGATCGACACCTTTGGGAAACTTCCCTTTATCGACATCAAGAAGATGA
>CAZSIK010000125.1:8534-11464 GCA_964606515.1 uncultured Prolixibacteraceae bacterium | reverse complement strand
GAGCAGAACAATTCTCAAGGATGGTTGAAGGTGCATCATACCCGTTGGAAATCACCTTGGCCACCCTGTCCATCCCCACGTACACAGCATCATCAATGGTCGCATCGTTGATTACGGGTGCCCCCCTGACTACAAAATAAACATCAGGATGCCCCATGGTTTCAATTAGAATTTTGTCGAACACAATTTCCCCTGCATTATCGCCAAGATAAAGAACCGTTTTCGCATCCAATAAAGCCTGTTTCAATCCGAGGGTATGATCAATAGCCAACTGACTGGTCAGCACATGGTTGATGGTTTTGTCCAAATCGAACGAATCGTGAATGGCAAAATCGATAATGTTGCCGGCAATGGCAAGCCGCAATGCTGTATTAAACTGATCATCAGAAGAAACAACCATTTCTTTTAAAGAATCATACCGGGCAAGAACAAAATCGTTGCTTGCCCTTTTTTCGCTCAAATACGGATCAGCATTCCCGGTATACCTCTTTAAAATTACATGCAACTCCCTTGAAAATGCCGGAGCAGAAAAACATCCGTGGTGCTTTCCATATAGTTCTGTCATGTCGAGGGTGAAGTTATTTTTTGCCTCAATAGAGATATTTTCTTTTTCAATCAATTTCTCAAAGGCCCGTGCAAAACAATAAAAACAACGATAGTCGGAAATCATCTCTTTTCCTTTATTAGACTTAATTTGGTAAAATTACAAAACAACGGGAAAACTAAAACATTTTCATTATTAAAACAAGCTGATGTGGATGAAATGACAGGTGTTTAAACCATACGAATCTAATCGTCTACCGTTGTTGTTTGTCTTCAGTTTTATTTGAATTCGGCAACAGTACCCCTTTAAATGTACTTTTAATATCGAACTCAAGGTTTATTATCTTGTCATATCCCATGCTCATTTGCTCCAAAAGATAGAAAATATCAATATTTTTGCACTCGTTGAAAATGAGCGATATTTTTCATACTATAATAATTTGTTTTTTAAAGGAAGTATGGAACTCCATGTTGCTGCAAATTATTATCATACTCTTGAGTGTTGTGAAGCAACATGTTCGTTTCATATGTGCATAATTATCAAATAATAATGAACAAAATCAACAATACAGCGGCACCTCATCCCCCTTATAGGCTTCGGCAAGAGCTCAGCCGAACGGGGCGGGGGGTAATGTTCGTGGGCACCGGATCCGATGTGGGCAAGTCCGTGATCAACGCTGCTTTTTGCCGAATCTTTTTACAGGATGGTTTTCGGCCAGCTCCCTTCAAAGCCCAGAACATGTCGCTCAACAGCTTTGCCACCCCCGACGGGCTCGAGATTGGCCGTGCCCAGGCAGTTCAGGCCGAGGCTTGTGGGATTCCCTGCTCGGTCGAAATGAACCCGGTATTGCTCAAGCCCACCAACAACACATCCTCTCAGGTGGTATTGAACGGCAAACCGGCCGGCAACAAATCAGCGTTGGAATATTTCCGTGAAACCGATCGTGACTGGTTGTTCAACGAGGCCATGAAATCGTGCTACCGGCTGATGGAACAGTACAATCCTCTTGTAATCGAAGGCGCGGGGAGCATTTCCGAAATGAACCTTTGGGACCGCGACATTACCAACATGCGGGTGGCCGAAGCCCTGAATGCCCCCACCTTCCTAGTGGCCGACATCGACCGCGGCGGGGTGTTTGCCAGCGTATACGGATCAATCAAACTGCTTCCCCAAAACCAGCGTAAACTGATCAAAGGGATCATCATCAATAAATTCCGTGGCGATATCCGTCTTTTTGAAGATGGAAAACTTTTGCTCGAGAAGATAACCGGCAAACCGGTAATAGGCATCATCCCGTACTTCAGCGACATCGACATTGAACAGGAAGACTCGGTAGCCCTCGACCGGAAAAAACGCCATGCCTGTAAAGGGAAAATCAATGTAGCCGTGGTACTGCTCAACCACCTGTCGAATTTCACCGACTTCAACCTGCTTGAAATGCACCCCGAGGTACAGCTTTATTACACCGCCAACCCAGTCGAACTCGAAAAAGCCGACATCATTATCCTTCCCGGCTCCAAGAACACCATCGACGACATGGAACAGCTCCGTGAAAACGGACTCGCTTCAAGCATCCTAAAACTGCATCAACAAGGAAAAGCCATTTACGGGATCTGTGGCGGATACCAGATGATGGGACTCACCATCGAAGATCCGCAAGGAATCGAAGGAAGCATCGCAAAAACTGAAGGGCTGGGGCTGTTGCCGGTAAAAACCATCATAAGCAGCGAGAAAAAAACCCTGCAACGACAATTCCGGTTTCTCGGCGGGGCCTCCGACAAAAACCAGGGTTATGAAATACACATGGGCGAAACAACCAGCGAACAGCACAAACCCCTATGCCACTTCAGCAACGACGAAACCGACGGCTTTTTCATGAACCCAAAATTGTTTGGCACTTATTTGCATGGCTTATTCGACAACAAAGAACCAGTGCACTTTATTTTAAGCCAGATCAGGAGCCTTTCAATTCCCACCCCCGATTACTTCGCTTACAAGGAAGAACAATACAATAAACTGGCCCAACATGTACGGAGCCATATCGATATGGATTTCATTTATAAAACACTGAAATTATGATACAAGGACATGGAAACGACCTGCACAGCAGGAGAAGGTCGGCCATTACTGACTTCAGCTCGAATACCGCCTCCCCTCAAGCCCATCCCAAACTGGTACAGTACCTTGCCCGTAACCTCGACCTGATTTCAAATTATCCCGAGCCCGATTCCTTGAGCCTGCGCGAGAAACTAGCCAGCCAACACGAGGTTGATGCCGATCAGCTTATCGTTACCAATGGCTCTACCGAAGGGTTTTATCTCCTCGCTGCGGCCTTTCGCGAAAAGCATTCGCTGGTGTTCACCCCATCGTTTTCCGAATACGAAGA
>CAZSIK010000125.1:0-8514 GCA_964606515.1 uncultured Prolixibacteraceae bacterium | reverse complement strand
GGACTTTTATAAACCATTATCCACGGATCCCGACCTGGTTTGGCTTGGCAATCCCAACAATCCCGATGGGATAGTAACTTTAGCCGAACAAATCGAGCAAAAACTGGAAGATTACCCCGACTGTCTTTTTATCATCGATGAAGCCTATTGTGAGCTTTGCTCCGGTTTTGAATCGGCCATGCCCCTGATGCAAGATTACGACAACCTTGTTGTACTTCGGTCGATGACCAAACTGTACTCGGTACCGGGCCTGCGCCTGGGATACCTGGTTTTATCTCATAAAATAGCAGAAGAAGTAAAGAAGCACCTTCAGCCCTGGAATGTAAATGCCCTGGCCATCGAAGCCGGCAAATTCCTGCTCGACCAGGGGAAGGATCTTTGCCCCGATATCAGTGAACTGCTCTGGCAATCGCGACGGTTGCAAAACCAACTCAGTTTGCTGCCCGGCCTGACCGTTAACGATTCGAGTTGCAATTACTTTCTGGTTGAACTGGCCAAGGGCCGCGCTGCCCATTTAAAAGAATATCTGTTGAAGGAACATGGCTTCCTGATCCGCGACGCTTCGAACTTCCGCGGACTTAACGAACGGTTTTTCAGGATTGCTGGTCAAAGCAAAAGCAAGAACCACCAGCTTGCCGAGGCCATAAGCTGTTGGTTGAATCAACAGGAATAAAAATTTCAGCAGAAAAACCATCTTAATTTTTTCAGAAAAGAAATGACTAAAGCACTGAATGAACTCATTCAAAACCCCTTATTGATCGGCTTCCTGCTCGATTGCCTTTTGGGAGACCCACACTGGCTCCCCCACCCCATACGTTGGTTTGGATTGGTCATTCAATATGGTGAGAAAAAACTGAACCGGGGAAATAACCGCAAAGCAAAAGGAGCGTTGTTGTGGATTGTGCTGGTAGTTTCGGTTTGGTCTTTTCTTTTCTTTATGATGAAATTTCTTGAGCCTTACCCCACCACACACATAATTTTTTCTTCCATACTGGTTTTTTATGGTCTGGCCAACCATAGCCTGATTGCAGAGGCCCTGAAAGTAGAGCGCAAGCTGAGGCGCGAAGGACTAGAAACCGGCAGGAAGCAGCTTAGCTACATTGTGGGCCGCGACACCTCGGCGCTTAACGAAAACCAAGTCCGCACTGCTGTTCTCGAAACCCTGGCCGAAAACCTGAGCGACGGGGTTGTAGCCCCACTTTTCTTCTACGCACTTGGCGGGGTTCCCTTAATGTTAGTCTACAAGATGGTGAACACCCTCGACTCGATGATCGGTTATAAAAACGAACGCTACAAACACTTTGGCTGGTTTGCTGCCCGTGCCGACGATTGGGCCAATTACATTCCGGCAAGGATCACCGCTTTCTTGATGGTCCTGCTAACCTTCAGTCCAAGAGGGCTAAGCTTCATTTTTAAATACGGACATAAACATGCCAGTCCCAACTCTGGGTACCCCGAAGCTGCCCTGGCCGGCATTTTGAATGTTCGGTTTGGCGGCCCTAACACCTATCATGGTCAAGTAGTCGATAAACCTTATATCGGGAATAAAGTTAGAAACATTACCCGGCCTGACCTGATAAAAGCTTGCCTGATTAACGGATTGGTTTCGGGATTGGCGCTTGCCCTTGTTCTGTTGATATAACAAGTCAGTAGTCATTAGGAAAATGTCATTGGTCATTGAGAAAATCTCATTGGTAATTCACTTTCTCAACAACTTTGGCATTACGGGATTTCAACCTAAATACAAATTATTATATTGATAAATAAAGCTTTGCTTGCGCGGGGCTGCAATATAGATGGTTTTCCTGTCGCTCATCAGCAGCTCCCACGACAGGTTTTTACGCGAGAATGATTTGATGTGGTACTTAGTTAAATTATTGTGGCTATGGTAGTGAGAATGTATATTTATTTCTGGTAAAAAGAGGACTGAGATACTACTGAACAATTTTACCTGTTTTTATCTTTACTATAAAAACAGAAACTCACTATGGATAATTCAAAGATCTTCAACATGCCGTTTGCAACAGTATATCCCCTTTATGTTCAGAAAGCCGGGCGAAAAGGGCGCACCCAGGCTGAAGTCGACGAAATTATATTTTGGCTTACCGGATACAATCAGTACACCTTGAAACAACACCTTGAAAACAAAAGCAATTTTGAAGAATTCTTTGCACAAGCCCCTAAAATCAATCCGAATGCATCGAAAATAACAGGGCTCATCTGTGGGTACCGGGTAGAGGAAATCGATAACCAATTGCTGCAACGCATCCGCTACCTTGATAAATTGATCGACGAATTGGCCAAAGGCAAGACAATGGAAAAAATTTTAAGGAAATAGCAGGAACGTAACTAAAAACTATATTATAGCTGAATTGAAAACAAAGCAAAACGAAGCAGACGTATTGGAATTCATCAATGCCTTTGCCGATACCCAACAAAAGAAAACCGACAGTATTGCCCTCCTTAAGCTCATGGAGGAGGTTACAGGGTATAAGCCCAAAATGTGGGGCCCTTCCATGATCGGTTTTGGAAGTTACCATTATAAATCGGAAAGGAGCAAACAGGAAGGCGACTGGCCACTTGTTGGTTTTTCGCCAAGGAAAGCCGCCATCTCGTTGTACGTGTATTCCGGGGGTGCCGGACAGGACGACTTATTGAAAGAACTGGGAAAGTTTACTATGGGGAAGGCCTGCATTTACATTAAAAAGCTATCGGACATCCATCAGGAAATACTGATTAAACTAATACAATCGACAGTCGCTTTTCTGCAGTTAAAATACCCGGTAAATTAAAGAACAAAGCATGGAAAGTCATTGATTCCTAACAATCCACATTAAGACTTAATTAAAACATGAGATTTACCTTATTATCCCTGTTATTGACCATGACCTTCCTGGCTTGGGGGAACAAACCCTTGAATGGTACTGGTGGATCTACCATGTACTTCCCACCGGTATCGGGTGGAACCTGGGAAAAAACATCGGTCTTGGAAATGGGCTGGAACCCGCGAGCCCTTGAACACTTGAAAAGTTTCCTGATGAGGAAAAACACCAAATCGTTCATGATCCTGGTAAATGGGAAGATCGTTATCGAGGAATACTTCAACGGGCATACTGCCTCAACCAACTGGCAATGGAATAGCGCCGGAAAAACATTAATTGGAGCGATAACGGGAATTGCACAGCAGGAAGCTATGCTCAACATCAACAACAAAGTGTCGGACTATTTGGGAAAGGGATGGGCCACAATGCCATTGGAAAAAGAAAATCAAATTACCATAAGGCATTTATTGACCATGACCTCGGGGATAAACAGCGCTAAGCAATTGGTAATAAAGAAAAACCTGACTTATGTTGCCGATGCAGGCACACGATGGGCCTACTCGAATGTGTTCCAAAAGTTGATTCCCGCGGTGTCGAAAGCCACCCATCAGGAATTCGACACGTATTTCGACAACAAATTGAAAAACAAAATCGGGATGGATGGATATTGGAAACATGGGCCCATTTTCACCCTATTTCACAGTACAACCAGAAGTATGGCCCGGTTCGGACTTTTGGCGCTGAACAAAGGCAAATGGGAAAATGAACAGATTATCAATGAATCGTTTTTTGCAGAAAGTGCCAGCACCTCGCAGGACCTCAACCCTTCATACTGTTATTTCTGGTGGTTGAACGGAAAAAAAAGATACATGCTCCCCCAAAGCCAAAAAAGCTATGTTGGCCCGTTGGTGCCCGGTGCGCCTCACGATATGTATGCCGCAATGGGAGCACAGGATCAACGGATTTATGTGATACCCTCAAAAAAAATGGTGGTGATACGGATGGGAAAAGCCTCAAATCCATCTGATCGCAACTTTGCCTCCTCGGGCTTCGATAATGAGCTCTGGGGAAAAATCAATGCCTTGATCGAGTAATTTTGTCAACTCCCCTCAACTAAAATAAAGCCACTTCCGTGGATATTTTTGATTTCAATTGCCGGGTCATCTTTCAGGTATTTCCGTAGTTTGGTGACGTATACATCCATGCTGCGCGCAGTGAAATAATCATCGTCGCCCCAAAGTTTTTTCAAGGCTTCCTCACGCGGCAGCAATTCATTTTTACGGTGGCAAAGCATCCGCAAAAGCCCGGCTTCCTTTGGAGATAAGGTAACTTGCGATTCACCATTCCCGATGGTGCGAAAACGATAGTTAAACTCAAATTTACCCAGCTGATAGATCTCAGACCGGTTAGTCCCCTCTTCATTATTTCTACGACTCATCACAGCCTTGAGCTTGCAAAGCAACACTTCCGAATCGAAGGGTTTGGTCACGTAGTCGTCGGCACCAATGCCATACCCTTTCAGGATATCCTCTTTAAGGTTCTTTGCCGTAAGGTAAATTATGGGCATGGATGGCAATATCGACTTTATCTCTTTACCAATGGTAAACCCATCGACATGGGGTAACATTACGTCGAGGATCACCAGGTCGAAGCTGCCCCCCTTGAAACAATCGACTGCATACTTGCCATCGTCGACCCAGGTGACATGGTAATCATGCAACTCAAGATAGGACTTCATTACGGAGCCAAAGTTCAAATCATCTTCCACAAAAAAAATGGCATTCATTCTTGCTTCTCATTATTCGTTGCGGGATTCTGGATGCTGAATACCGGATAGTTCCGGTTTTTCATTATTCCAGTTTTCCATACCCCTTCTTATCTTTTATGTTTCCTTTCATTGCTGCCTTTCTCAATTCCATGCTGCTTACGTTGCCAGGGTAAAGGGCAAAAACACATCAAAAGTGCTTCCCTTCCCGGGTTCACTGGTCACGCGTATTTCGCCACGGTTGGCATCGACCACCGCTTTTGCATAACTCAAGCCCAGTCCAAAACCCTTTACATTATGAATATTTCCGGTGCTTACACGATAAAACTTCTCAAATACCTTACCCTGCTCCTGCTTTGTCATACCAATGCCTTTATCGGAAACCGAAATCCATACCCCGCGGTCGTTGTTGCGCGTCGAAACGGTTATTTCGGGAAGTTCGGGCGAATATTTATTGGCATTGTCAAGCAGATTGTTCAATACATTCAACGCGTGGGTAGGATCGGCAGTGACCATCGGGTTTAAAGCCTGCTTTTCGATGCTGACAATACCCCCGCGGCTTTCTATTTGAAGGATAAACCCCTGTATTGCTACATCGATCAACTCGTGGACATCGATGGTTTTAAACTTGAAATCAAAATCTTTACGATCGAGACTGGCAATTTGAAGAATGGTTTCAACTTGCTTGTTCATCCGCAGGTTTTCTTTCCTGATAATCGAGGTATAATTGGAAATCAGCTCCGGGTTGCCAATCACCTTGGGGTTCACGATCGAATCGGTGGCTACCGATATGGTGGCCAACGGGGTTTTAAACTCATGGGTCATGTTGTTGATAAAATCGGACTTCATCTCCGATACCTTTTTCTGCCGCATGATATAGTATATACTTAGCGCGAAAGCCCCCATGATAATAATGCAAAAGAGCAGCGACAAACAGGCCGGAAGGATCAATGTCTTTAACAGAAAGGAATTCCTCGCTGGAAAATACACGGTTAGCAGATCGTCCTTGTTAAAAATCGCGTTGGGGAACATGGCTGTGGTGTAAGAAGGCCTTACTTCAAACCGTCTGTCATAATCTTCCGACATTTTCATTAACGAATCGGAACGCGACACGGCAAACTCGAAACCAATGGGAATATCGCGTGAGGCAAGTTCTGCGGTGAGTATCGAATCGATCAACCAGGCATCGGGGATTACTTCGGTATCCCATCCCCAGTTTTCGACCACCATTTTCCCGGCCACGTCTTTCAGCCTTTTTACCCGCATCCCGATACGTTGTTCCCAATCGGGATAATGCCTTACAAACAGGCTGTCGGGCTGCACGTTGCCCCCAGAAGAGTAACTGATCGATACTTTCTGGTCGATTTTATTTTCAATGGCACTGATCATTGAATCGACCTGTTCGACTTTAACGGTAACCTGATGCGGGTCGTTGTCGGAAAATGAGTTGCTGATAACCTGCACCTGCCGACGGTTCCTGTTCTTGTCTCCAACTTTTGTTATTAGGGTATCGTGGTTGAAAATGAAATTCTGCCGCAAAGCAATAGCATGGTTCTTCCGAAGGTTTCTTGCTTGTTGCTGATGTGAAAGGGGAACAGGCGGAGGGGGTGGTGGAGCCACAATATCGTGGACAAAAAACACGTCGGTGAGGGTTTCGAGCCGGTGGGTCGTGCGGATAAGCGCCTCGTTCACACTGCGGTCGAAAAGTTCGTTGCGTACAGTAAATGCCTTACGCATCCACACAAACTGGAGTACCATAACCCCAAACAATGCCGAGGCCATTACTAAGGTAAGCAGGATTACTTTTCGTTTTGTCATGGCTCAAAAGTACAGAATAAATAATAAGGCTCTCAATACTTTAACGTTTCATTAACAGTTTTTACGACCCCCTTAACTATCTGTCGGGAAACGATTGGCGTACTTTGTATCGTGGAAATTTTAGAAAACACAAAATACAAATTTAAAGAATCAGTTATGAAGACAAAAGGAGTATCATTCATGTTGATCGTGATCGCGGTAATACTTTTCTCGTGGGTATCGAAGGCTGAAGAAGTCGATTCGTTAAAGGTTGAGAAAAAAGTGATCAGGATTGTTAGATCGGACGAAAACGGAACCCTAATGATCGACAGCACCTTTACCACGAAAGAGGGTAAAACCACTGTGTATGTCGATTCCACCATGTTCGACGATTTGAACTGCGTTAAGGGTCCAAGGCACGGGATGAGGGGCAACCGCGTGATGTCCTGGAACAACGAAAATGGCGAGACTTTTACCATCCATTCAGAAACCGACGGCGACTCGACCCATGTTATGGTTATTGGTGGGCCCGATGAGATGATGTTAGAAATGGGACCCGACCATGACGGTTTCCCCATGAAACACAAGAAAGTAACAAGGTTCCATCGGGATGGAAATTTTCCGGTCCCACAACCACCCCCGGTTCCTCCAATGCATTTTTCAAGCCATAAGGGAACGATTGACCTGAACGACCCGTCGATTATCAGCTTTGAAAAGAAGGTTCAAAAAGACGGCACCGAAAAAATTACCATTGTACGCAAACTCGAATAGAATTTAGGTTAATTTGATGCCATGAAAACAAGAAAAGTCCCGCCGATGAAGCGGGATTTTTTTTTCGGACGAAACGAGCATGGAGGTTACGATCATGAAAGGAAATCAATCGAAGGGATGCAAATTGCCGATGACATCCTGAAACCAAAGAATCGCTTAATCCCTGCTCAACAATACTATGGCCTGGTATTCCTTTTGAGTGATTCGATGGATCGAAACCGGGTAAGGCGATAATTCGACCAGCTCTACATTATAACCAAAAACCTGGGTATCGGAAGGGAAATTAACGCCCCCATGCGTGTTCAGGGTAATCAGTGCATTCTGGCCTGAACTGGAAAATGCAAAACGCACTTCAGCATTGCCAGCCCAGATGCATATCGCATCCATGGGGCATCTTGAATCGCTAAGAATGGAATCGATCCTGATCGACACATCATATTTATCGTTAACCCACAAACTGTTTTGGCTCACTTCGATGGTATCGTTTAAGTCGAATTTTTCGCGGTTTATATCCACATCATTTGAGCAAGCCAAATGGAAGGAAATAAACCCTAACAGTACAAGCAATAAAAATAATATTCTCTTCATGGTTTTCTTTTTTAATTGGATGAAAATTCAATTCTTCAGGTTGCGTACCCACTTGTGGGTTTTTTATAATGACTAATGGCAACTGACCTAGCATCCCGATTCCATCGGATAAGACCGAGGGATGCAGTTGGTTACAATCGGGCAAACCTTATTTACCCTGGACTTTGGTTCCCTATCTGCTGTTTTACATTTTCAGTTCCGATCAAATCATTATCTTTGGCTATCATAGAAATTGTTTTAAAAGTGATCCGAAAAATAATAGTAGTAACCTTATTCCTGATGCCCTTCATTGTATGGGCACAAAGCGCTGACTGCTGGCCCAATCCACGAGGCAACCAGGCTCTTAGCGGGCTTACCCCAGTTCAGTTTCCACAAAAAGTAAAACTAAAATGGACTTACGATGCCGAGGGGATATTCAAATCGGCCCCGGTGGTTTGCGATGGCAAAATTGTGGTGGGCTCAACCAGTGGCGAAATGCTTTGCCTCGACATGAAAGGCAAGCTGATATGGAAATTTAAAACGCCCAATGCGATCGAAGCTCCAGCTATAATCCACAATAAAACAGTATATTTCGGCAACCTAACGGGTATTTTGTATGCCCTTGACCTGAAAACAGGAAACAAAAAATGGGAATATAAAACCGAAAACCAGATCATGGGCGCACCGGCTTTGTTTGTCGCTGGGAATAAAGAAATTTTAGCCGTGGGCAGTTACGATTACTACCTACACGGGGTAGATGCCAGAACCGGAAAAGGATTATGGAAATACGAA
>CAZSIK010000124.1:10554-11493 GCA_964606515.1 uncultured Prolixibacteraceae bacterium | reverse complement strand
TTATTTCGAAACCGATAAGTATTTGCAATTATGCCCACACTTGGGGGTTATTTAATAAAATATCAATGTTTATCGACATTTCGCAAGGTTGGTTTTCGGGGCAAAAAATGAAAACGGAAAGAAGAAAAATGATAACGATTAGAACCATGAAGGATATATTTTTAAAACTTCATTTTTTACTATAATTTGAATACAATAAATTGATATGCTATATGAAGAAAATGTCTTCCTTTTTGAAAGTATTGTTGTTGCTATGGGTCACGATGCCTGCTTTAATGGGCTGTGACTCAAAGGAGGAACAATACAAACGGCCTGAATGGCTTGAACCGCCTATTTACGAACAGTTGCAGTCGAGAGGGAATTTCACTCAATACCTTGCCTGTGTTGATAAGGCAGGTTATAAAAAACAGTTGAATGGTGCAGGTTTCTATACTGTTTTTGCCCCGACCGATGAGGCTTTTACAAGCTATTTATCTGGAAAGGGGTTGGGATCAGTCGATGCGATCGATTCGACTTTAGCAAGGAAAATTGTCTCTTATTCGATGTCAATGACCCCTGCTTCCTATGAACAGATCGATGATCTTCAGGATGGATCAACATCGGCAACTGACGAATCAAGAGAGAACAAAGCATTCAAACGGACTACATTTAATTATAAGTGGGTTTACGAGGAAACTGATGTGGTTAAAAAGGAGATAAAACATGTGATCGACATCAACTCCTCAACAGGGATAGCCGGATCTTCTTTACGTAATTTTTCAACCGACGATTTCAATCAGAAAAACATTCCTTTATTTACTACTGCATTTATGGCGCAACGTGGAATCAGCGCGGTAGACTATAACTATTTTTATCCCAATACTCAGCTTACCGATTTTAATGTAGCTGATGCCAAGGTGCTTGAGCGGGATATTTGGGCTGAGAATGGAATTATCCATA
>CAZSIK010000124.1:0-10544 GCA_964606515.1 uncultured Prolixibacteraceae bacterium | reverse complement strand
AGGCGAATTTGTGGTAATGCCCAATCATTTCCATGGAATTATCCATATTGTTGACAAGGTTATTCCACCGTTAAATAATTTGGAGGAAATATTGGCTGAAACTGATGAATGTTCAGAATTCAAGAGCATTTTAGACCGATACATGGTTGAATATGAGCTGGCCCCGGATGTTTTTCAGTTGAAGTATGAACAAATTTCAGGTAAACGTCAGGATGTTTATCTGAAAGCATATGATGGTGCGTGCTTCAATCTCAATTGTGAAAATTACCTTACCTTCCTGAGAACTTCTCTTAAGATGGATGCCCAAACCGACGGATATACTCTTTTTGCCCCAAATAACTCGGCTATGGAGGAATTCTATAAAGGTAAATTTTTTAAATATGGGTATAATTCGTTGGACGAGATGCCCGATTACATCATCGAGGAATTAGTGAATGCACATATGTTTATGACGACAGTTTGGCCTACTAAATTTGATCTTACAATGAACCAGTTTGGCGAACCTGCACGGTTCGATGCCAACTCGGATGTAATTAAAAGGGTTTTTGGGAGCAACGGGGTATTTTATGCTGTCAATAAGGTTCAGGCCACCAACTCGTTTTCAACAGTTCTTGGCGATGTATTGTTGAACCCGAACTTTTCACTGATGTATCAGGCCTTGCTTAATGTAGAACCATTGGCCGAAAATTTGAAAAGTAAGAAAGCCAATTATTTGCTATTTCTCATCACCAACGATCAGTTTAAAGAAGCTGGTCTGGCCTATAACCCAAACAGTTCGGCCTGGGAATTCACCAGTGCATCCGACCGACCTGACCTGGGTACGAGCCCATCAACTGCCCTTGCCCGTTTGATCAACCTCCATATTGTTTTACTGCCCAACGACCGTACCTACGATCTTATGAATAGCTCAGGTGTAATTAAATCGTATGGAGAGGAGTACATTCGTTTCAACAAAGGCACAATTTACGCCAGCGGTAACCCTGCTTCGAAACGGCCCAGGATTACCTCGACCATCAACAGTGGAGCAGAAAATGGGAAATCGTATAACCTGAGCAATTCAATGTTGTTTTCGAATGGGAACATCGGCGATGTCCTTTCTGTATCCTCAACCAACAAGGCCTATAAAGCTACACAACTACTGGCCTATTTAATTAAAATTGCTACTGCGACCTACAACAACGATGGAGTACAAACCTACGTAGCCAGTTGTGTATATAATGCCTCAACCGGTGTGGTAAAAGACATTCCCAATACTACTTACATTACGGTATTCCTTCCTAATGATGTTGCTATTGCCCAGGCAGTTACTGATGGGGTTCTAAAGCCGATCGGAAACTTTGCCAATGGTGCACTGGGGCCCGACGAGTTAACCCTGGATAACCTGGCCATGGAAAATTTCCTCAAAAACCACATCATTAAAAGTAACGTGGTTGTCGGAGATGTTTTAAGTACTGATCTTTCAACGTTCAGAAAACTTGAGGACGGAACCTATGCCAAACTGCGTGTTGAGGGCGATAATGCCGGAACAGGAACACTAAAAGTAATTGATAACAAAGGACGTACAGCCAATGTGGTTACCAGCGCCGTTGCTGCTTATAATATTCTTGGAAACAGGGCAATTGTTCATGTTATAGATAACTACTTGGCTTATTGATAAAAAACATCAGAGATGAACAAAATAAAAAGTTTTCTAATTATTATTCAGGTTTTCTTTGTCCTGTTCGCTGTTTCTGGTCAGGAACGGATTTTGGTAAAAGGAAAGGTTACCGATGGAAAAGAAGGGATGCCAGGAGTGACAGTTGTTGAACTGGATAAAAACAACCGTATTGCAACCGGTGTCACTACCAACATGGATGGTGAATATGCCATTATAATGAAGGATGCTAAAAACAGGCTGCAATTTTCGTTTGTTGGTTTTAAGGAGCAGGTTATCTATCCAAAAGGATCGACTTCGATCAATATCGTTTTAACAGAAGATGCGTTAACAATAGGAGCCGTTGATGTAATTGCCAAAGGGGTAACCAATACCGGCTTCATGAATTTAGAAGACCGCGACCTGGCCGCCCCGGTTCAGAAAATATCGGCAAAAGAATTTGAAGATGTTCAGGCATCTTCAATTGACGAGGCTTTACAGGGGCGTCTTTCAGGAGTCGACATTACTTCCAATTCGGGAGACCCGGGTGCTGGAATGTCAATCCGTATCCGGGGGGTTAGTACCTTATCGGCCAATTCTGCCCCGCTGATCGTGGTCGACAATGTTCCCTATACCACCGATATTGCCTCTGACTTCAACTTCAGTACTGCAAACGAAGAAGGATATTCTCAGATGTTGAACATCCCTGTCGACGACATCAAAGAGATTACTGTATTGAAAGATGCTGCTTCTACTGCATTATGGGGTACCCAGGCTGCCAACGGGGTGTTAATGATTACCACCAAACGTGGTGGCAAAGCTCGTAAACCTTCGATCACCTTTAATTATCGTGGTTCTTACTCGTTCAATCCCGAACACATTCCCATGCTAACCGGCGACCAGTATTCTACCCTGATGCAGGAAGCATGGCTTAATGCTAAAGGGTACCCGCTGCCCACAGCACAGTATAAAGAGTTTCTTTATTCGCCCGATGATCCCTACTATTATTATAATTACAGCAATAACACCGATTGGATGGAGGCAGTAACCCGTGATGGGTACAGTAATACCTACGATTTTTCGATCACTGGTGGGGGAAATAAAGCTGCTTATCGTTTCTCGACCAATTATATGGACCAATCGGGAACCACACTGGGATCGGATTTGAACAGGCTTACTGCCCGGCTTAACCTCGACTACACCATTTCGGATAAATTAAGGATGAGGGCCGACTTTTCTGTAGCCCATAGCATCACCAACGCAACTTACGACGATGGAAACCGGATCAGAAGCTCGAGGAATACCGATGTCAGAAACATTGCTTATAAGAAAATGCCCAATATGTCCATCAATGAATACGATTCTTATGGCAATCCCACCGGTAATTTCTTTTCGCCTGAAAGCAATGCTCAGGGAACTTTCCCCTCGACCTATAACCCGGTAGCAATGGCAACCGATGCGATTAACCGTACAGTAGGTGAGCGTATCACAACAAAATATTCCTTGTACTACGACATTATAAAAGGACTACGCTATACTCTGGATTTGTCGTTTGATGTGAACACTTCAAAAAATAAGAAATTCCTTCCTCAATCGGCTTCAGGGCAAGATTGGACAAGTCAATGGGTAAATAAATCGTACGATTACGATTCCGACTCCTATGTGATTTACACCAACAACATGCTGACGTTTGCACGAAAGTTTGGTGAAGACCATGATGTGGCGGCAACCTGGAACTGGATGACCAAAGAAACGATTGGGAGCGCTTCTTTGGTATGGACTTCCAACTCGGCATCAAACTCGTTACAGGATCCAACCAACCCATCGAAAGTTAATGAAAATGGCCTTGGGCCCGAATCATCGCTGAGCAATGGCCGCAGTGTTGGGACCGCCTTCATGGGGAATTACCAATTTAAGGACAAATACATTGTTTCGGCAGGTTTGCGCTATGAGGGAAACTCAAAATTTGATGCCAATAACCGGTTCTTTTTCTTCCCAAGTGTGACCTTAGCCTGGCGGCTTTCCGGTGAAGAATTCATGCAACAATATTCTGGTTGGATGGATGATTTACGTTTCCGTTTCAGTTATGGACAGACGGGTAACCCACCCCGCAGGGAAGGCATGTTCTACAGTAATATTTATGCTTTTAATTACGATTATATGGGGAATAGTGCTGTTTATCCGGGTTCGATGACTTTGCAAAGCCTTAAATGGGAGGCCATTACCAACTTTAATTATGGTATTACGGTCGACCTGTTTAATGGGCGCTTGTACGCTGAGATGGATTATTACTTTAACAAAACCGAAGATATGTTTGGCTACAATCAGGCTATACAATCCACTTCAGGATACGGATCAAACAGCGTAGTTAATATCGGGGCCATGGACAATATTGGCTGGGACTTCTCGATAAAAACAATACCGATAAAAACAAAGGATTTTACAATGACTTTCGATGTTAACCTGGCCCGAAATTATAATGTGCTTCGCAGCCTGGTCGATGATTATTCGACTGTGAGGAACGAAACCATCAGTAATGGTCAGTATCAAAATATTGCATCAATTGGGAATCCCGCAGGTTCGTTCTATGGTTACCGTTATAATGGGGTTTATCTGAACGAGAACGACCTTCTGGCCCGTGATACAAAAGAACAGGTAATTACCGACCCCAACGGAGCTAATATTAAAATGATGTACGATTATAATGGTACCTCAAGATATGAATTCCAGGTGGGCGATGCCAAATACGACGATTTCAACCACGATGGCAACATCGATGCAAACGACATTGTATACCTCGGCAATGCCAATCCCTTGTTCACAGGAGGTTTCGGATCGATGATCTCCTATAAAAACTGGTCACTTAACAGCTTCTTTTATTTCCGTTACGGGAATTCCATAATCAACCTCACCAAGATGTATGGTGAAGCCATGCACAATTTCGACAACCAGCTTGCTTCAACCCTTAAACGTTGGAGAAAACCAGGTGATGGTGAGAATGGCGAAGACGTCCTTCCCAGGGCATTGTATGATAAGGGGTACAACTATGTAGGTTCCGACCGATTTGTTGAGGATGGGACTTTTTTACGGCTGAAATACATCACCCTTACCTATAGGGTTCCAAAGAAATTTTGTCAGAAAATTGGTGTAGATAATATCAGGACATCGGTTACGGCTAACAACCTGTTAACCTTTACCAATTACAGCGGGCAAGACCCGGAGATCAACATCTCGAGCAGTGATCAGGTAATCTACACCGTTGGCTACGACGATTCGAGAACACCCCGCCCAAGGGAGGTTACATTCATTCTTTCAGTAACATTCTAAAAAATGGGAGGATCAATGATGAAAATGAAAACAGCAATTGATAGTATGATTAAGAGATATAGACAAATTACAGCCTTGATTTTAATGGTGTTGGCAATGTCGTCATGTTCCGACTGGCTTTTTATCGAGCCGGCCGATGGGATTACCACAAACAAATACTGGCAGTCGGAATCCGACCTCCGTGCAGGGGTAATGGGGTGTTATGCCTCGATGCTGGGTGGAGGAAGCGGCACCTACAGTGTTCCCCAGCTTATGTTCCTCTGGGGTGAAATCAGGGCCGACATGTTAACCTTCTATTCGAACACCCCCAACGACTACACCTTAATTTCAGAAGGCGACATCAAGTCGACCAATTCGTTCTCGAACTGGGGTTCCTTTTACACAACTATTAACTATTGCAATACTGTACTGGAAAAAGCGCCCACCATTTTGCCCCTCGATGCTTCCTTTTCTGTTGAAGAAATGAATCAATACCGGGCCGAGGCACTTACAATAAGGGCTTTAATGTATTTTTACCTGACCCGTATCTTCCGTGATGTCCCGTTGGTTTTGCAAGCTTCATCTTCCGACCTTCAGGAGTATACCTTGGCCAAGTCACCCTATCAGGAGGTTTGGAATCAAATCGAAGCCGATTTGAAAGAAGCTGAAAAGTACATTTGCTATTCATACAATACAAGCAGTAAGGAAGATAAAGGGCGTATTACTGCCTACACCGTGTGGGCCATTATGGCCGACTTCTATCTCTGGACCGAACAATACGAAAAAAGCGAAGCCTGTTGTGACAAGATCATCAACTCTGGTAAGTACTGGTTGGTTAATGGTGATATGGACTGGTTTTATAATCTTTATGAAGCCGAGAATAGTAGCGAAAGCATCTTTGAGCTTCAATTCGATGTCGACATCCCTAATCCCATGTATTCGATGTGTATTACCAACCGCAACTACAAAGCCCATCCCGACGTAATGGAATTGTTCTGGCCCACCGACGAGATGCTGGTAAGCGCCGATAGCGCCGATTTACGTGGAGACAGGGGATCTTATCGTTCGAGCCTTAATTTCATGCTTTGGAAGTTTTATGGCAAAAGCAGGTATGCCACCCGGTCGAATTCAGCCCTTGAAACCGGCTTTAACTGGATTGTATACCGCTACGCCGATATCCTGCTGATGAAAGCCGAAGCTATGGCTGCCCAGATGAGCGGCACCAACGAGACCGTTGCAGCTAACGTTCTTTCCTTCATCCATCAGATCAGGAAGCGGGCCAATGCTTCAGAGATGACCGACGAAGGTACCCCGGCAAGTCGCGAAGGTTTATTGTACTATATCCTGAATGAGCGGGCAAGGGAATTCGCTTTTGAAGGCAAAAGATGGTATGATGTATTGCGGTTTGCCAAACGCGACAATTACAAACGACTGGATGTGCTGAAAACCATGTACGAAACCTGTGCCCCCTCCGATAAACTGGTTTCGATACAAAATAAACTGAATAATTACGACAGTCATTACCTGCCTATTCCTGAAAGGGATATTGTGAACAGTGGGGGAAAGTTGATCCAAAACCCATATTATAAATAATCAATAGGCTGATAATAAGGTATTAATTGGAATAAAAAGATGAACAAAATGAAAAATATACGATACCGTTTACCGTGGATGATCGTCACGCTAATCGGGGCCTTTGGCTTTTACAGTTGCGACCTGGAGTATCCGCATGAAAGCACCAGGGTTACCGATGACGTGTTGATAGGCGAATATCTTGAACAACATTCCGATACGTTCAGTGTATTTGCTACCCTGTTGAATGAAACCGGCAACATGGCCTTTCTTAAGGCCTATGGCGAATATACTTGTTTTGCCCCTACCAATAACGCTTTTAAAAAGTACTTTATCGATAAAGGATTAGCCACTGAATCGTCGTCGAATGAGGATTTAGCAAAATTGGTAGCCGCCATGGACAAAGATTATCTTACGAGTTTGGTGCGGTTCTATGTGATCAAGGGGGATACCATTGCTTCCGAAAATTTTGTTGATGGTCGATTACAAACACCAACCCTTTACGGACAGTACCTAACCTATGGTACCTATTTTGAAAATGGTGAAGTAGTAGGAAAAATCAATAAGACAGCAACAATCGAACAGAAGGACATTACCGTATTAAACGGAATCATTCACTCGTTGAAAAGTGTGCTTGAACCCGAGAAAAAAACAATTGCTCAATACTTGGAGCAACTCGAAGGCTTTACGATTTTTAATGAAGCACTAAAAGAAACTGGTCTTTATGAAGTGTTGAACAATAAAACCGGCACCCAGGAAGATACAATATGGTTTACTTTCTTTGCCGTACCCGATGAAGTGCTGAAAGCCGATGGGATCAACTCGGTAGCCGATATTGGCGAAAGATACAAAAAGGAAACCATTCCTGCCGATTCGGCTTTATACCTCTACATGATGTACCATATTCTGCCTGTTCAATATCGTTTCGTGAACGATCTTGTTGCAGCCAAGGCGGTGCCAACCCTGGCTCCTTCCGAGGTGTTAACGGTAAAAACAAAGGGCAACCAAATATTAATTAACGACGATATTTTCGCCGGCAATTATGAACCTGGTTATGAAATTAACCGGGGCGCTTCCGATATGACAGTTGATAATGGGGTGCTTCATGTGATGCAAGGTAACTTTTTCGTAAAAGTACGGTATCCCTTTGCTGTATACTGGGAAGTTACCGAGCAGATCGAGATTATGAAGATGCCGGGTGTTTTCCGTAAAACCAGCGCCAATGGATTGGTAAACGGGCAATTGGCCAACATCAGCTGGGTGCCTGAAACTGCCACCATCGATTATGTAGTTGGTGCTGTAAATGGTGCTTATGGCCATGTTTTCAACGACTATCTGAGCATATATTTAAGACCAGCCGTGGTTCAATCGATCACGTTTAAAACCCCAACCTTAGTCAAAGGTTCTTACCGGATTTGGATTTGTATGAGGACTCAAATTGCCGATGTAGCAACAAAAAACAGTAGGTTTTATGTGTACTTCAATGGAGAACAAACTACCAAGATTATGGATAACCGAAGAAGCTACAGTTCGGGCTCGGGTTACTCGGATGGGGAGCTTAATTTAGTTGATCAGAAGATTTATAATTATGACCCGGCAGCGTTCAATCCTGCCGACTCGACCGCTTTCGACAGAGGAATAGCCAGCAACTGGTCAACCAATACCGGGCGATACGGTTCACAGGATGCTGGTACTGTTATTGTTAGGGAAACCGGACCACAAACTATTGAATTTGTGGCCATTTCGGGAGGGGTGAATGCCCAGGTTTGGCTCGATCAGATTCATTTTATCCCGGTCGACGAAGATCAGAACTGGCCCAGGGTGAACTGGAAAGACGGATCGCTGGTTTATAAGGAGGATCTTGAAGCAGGAAGATTACCCATTCCTTAAACAAGTCGGTATCTTTATCCAAATAGAATGAGATCAATGCAGATAAAAAAAATAAATATGAATAAATATAGCTTAATCATTTTTTTCGCTCTGGGGCTGTTCACCTTTGCATGTGATAATCCCTGGGCCGAACATGTGAAGATTAATGATAACGTGATCCAGGAGAATATTGGCGACTATCTGGCTTCAAAATCCGAGTTTTCGACCTTTGTGGAATTGCTGAATGCTACCGGTGTTTACAATACCCTTTCCTCATCGGTCATCTATACGGTTTGGGCACCCACCAACGATGCCATGGCCCTGGTCGACCAATCGGTACTCAATACCGATGAAAAGAAGAAACTGTTTGTCCAGAACCATATCGCTTTCGGTAGTTATTCATCGAAAGACAATGCCGCTCCCGTGAGGTTAACTATGCGCAGTGGCAAGATACTCGATTATATGGCTTCAGATGCCCAAATCGATGGTGTTTCAATCGATCGCGACAATGAAGCAGAAGTGAAAAACGGAACCGTTCAAATAGTGACTAAAGCCCTTGTACCTAACTATTCAGCATGGGATTATGTACAACTGGCTGCTCCCGATTGCAAGTTCGTTTCTTTTCTCAATTCACTTACTACCTCTGTTTTTGACAGGGAAGCTTCGAAACAAATTGGGGTTAATGCTTCAGGAAGGCCTGTGTACGATACCATCTGGAAAGTTGAGAATGTTTTCTTGAAGGATTATGCCGACATTTCAAGGGAATCGTTATTACATACCTTGCTTATCCCATCTGATGAAGTATTTGATAGTGAATTCAATAAATTTCAAAAATATTACCGTGTTGAAGACCGCAGGAACAATGAATTTCCTGCCCCTGTCGATTCGGTCAACATTAAGCTGATGATTGCGCGCGACATGGTGCTGGCTGGCAGATTTTCAAAAGACGATGCCGGCGATTCCTTGGTCTCGTTTTATGGGGTAAAGGTCCCGTTTGTAAAGAGCGCGGTTAAAAGCAGCTACCGTACAAGTAATGGTTATGTTCATTATGTCGACGATTGTTCTGTGGGGATTGCCGACAAGGTTAAAAGCATATTGTTGGAAGCTGAAAACTCGGTGTACAGTAGCTCAATGACCCTGGGAACCCCAAACAATTCCAGAAGGATCCGCGACTACGCTTCAAACGGATTTGATTTTGTATGCGACAATGCCCACTCAAGCCAGATCCTTTCAGGTGTTGTGTTTAGTGGTCCGGTGGTAGCGTCAATCAAGTACCGCTTTAAAATCAGGGCTATAAACGATTTTGCAAAATCGTACCGGAATGCCGATACTTCGGTGGTGCTCATTCAGAGATTAGGTACCGTGACCGTTTTACGCGACCCCGTAACCAATCAAATCAAGACGGTTTCGGCTGTAACCAACTCGTTGAATTATACTAATACTGCTTTTGGTGTACCCGATGTGACCAGCGATACAATATTTATCAGGAGGAAGGGTTATAGCCCAATTGAACAAGCAGGGCAGGATGAAATTGACCTTGGTTATTACGATTTCAACAAGAGTGAAAATGTTTTTCTGCGCTTGATGCCCCTTGCTTCGAGAATGGCTGTTACTGCCGATTATTTCCGTTTGGTACCAATAATTGAAGAATAACCGGAAAAATGCAAAAGATGAAATATTTACAAAGATTATTGATTGGTTTGGCTTTGCTTCTGCTTGCTTCTGCCGGTCATACCCAAACCAGTGCAAACTCGCGAATTACAATTACCGGTGTGGTTTACAATGCTGCAACGAAATTGCCGATAGAAGCGGCAACGGTTAGTAGTGGAAAGTTGACTTCGGTTTTTACGAATGCCGAAGGTCAGTTTTCGATCGATGTGAAATCGATGAGCGACGTTATTACGGTACGAATCGACGGGTACCATTCTCAAGATGTTCATTTACGGGGAAGGAAAGAGTTAAAAGTGTATTTGCTCGACGATGCTTCAGTTTCGGTGCAGGAATACAGTTATGGTGCTTTTTCGAAAAAGAAGAAAATCTATACCACTCAATCGGTAGTATCTCTTGCTCCCGAAACCCAAACCAGCGCTGCCAAGATGAATGTGGGTTCAGGAGAAGCCGCTTTCGACGGGCGCGTTGCCGGTTTGGATGCCCGTTCGCGTAA
>CAZSIK010000123.1:0-11555 GCA_964606515.1 uncultured Prolixibacteraceae bacterium | reverse complement strand
TAAATTACAGGATCGTGGCAAGTTTTTCATCAAACCGGGCGATGAAGTGTACGAAGGACAGGTTGTTGGTGAACACACACGCGATAACGACCTCACGGTAAATGTCACGAAGGGAAAAAAACTTACCAACATGCGGGCTTCGGGCTCTGACGACAAGGTAAAACTGGCACCGCCCATCGTATTTAGCCTCGAAGAAGCACTCGAATATATTCAAGATGATGAGTATGTTGAAGTTACACCTAAGTCGATCAGGCTTAGGAAGATTTACCTTAAAGAATTCGAAAGAAAAAGATTTTCAAAATAAAAAATTGGTCCAATCCTTTTGAATCCATTATTTACTTGCTTCGTATCTACGGTTCGTCCTTGAAAAGTTAGATTTCCGTTTCGATTTTGAGAACCAAAACCTTAATCCCTTGTGCCCAAAAGGCAAAGCATCAGGTGCTTTCTGAGGGGTATGGGTCATTGAAAGTGTTTGCTTTCCAGCAACAAACGGCATCGTGTTTAGTGACCTTTTTTTTCGATCGGGGGTATCGTCTTCGTTAACTACCAATACAAAAGGCATTTCAAGATAAGATGGCTTAAAAGGTTGTTTTTTCCCATCGAGCTTACGGGGCAAGGCAAATGCGAGGTAATCGATGGGTTCATGAATTCCCTGTATTTCAGCCAAAATTTTCTTATTACCAGCAAACGGGGTATTGTCGGGCAAATTCTTACGTAGAGGGCTCGTTCTTGCCAATTCATCCTTGATCGCGGCAAAAGGCAAATACACTGAACCTGGCTTTTTCTTGTCCCGCTTTCTCTTTGTTTTTTTATGATCGGGTTCAAATGGCAAAGGATCCACTTTAACCCTTGCATTCCTTTTCACCGCGATCAGCTCATAACCATGTACAAATTCATCGTTGTTTTCTTTTGTAGTCCTATCCATGTTTCTTCTTGTACGGTTCATCCTGTCGTTCAGTTCAGCTGGGCTTGCGTTGTCGTCAGCGGGGAGGGATGAAGCCCTTTTGCGGGGCAATGAGTGCGAGACGGGAACTACTCGTGCAAAATTCTGGGTACACTTCACCCCCGGTATTCTATCGATGCTGTCGCCTGTAAAGTAGATACAGGAACCCACACCCAGATGAGAAAAAGAACGGTTCAGGATGTTGATCCTATGGCCTTGTGAATTCATCCAACCATCGACAATTTCCTCGGCTAACGATTGATAGGAATGCATCTCGACCGAATCGCCGGAAAGGGTTTTGAAATAGCCGCTCACCGATGGGGGAATGAAAGACATCTCGTTGATATTCAATATCGACCATTGAATTAAATTTTCACCAAAGTTCCCTTCATGAAGGCCTGCTTTTTTCAATCGTTGTTCTAATGTTTTCTGATCATCGCTAATTCCTGAATGAGAAAAATATCCCTGGGCAACCATATCGGAAGAATGACCTTGGGCACTTTTCTCAAGCCTCGCATCATGCTTCAAAACAGGAACCTGAGCAAGATTTCGTTTACGGTTGGTTTCAAAAAAAATAGCTGCATTCAATAATTCAGGAATGAATGAAGCAGTATCGATAGGAGCGTTGAAAAAGGCTTGGCCCTGAATGGTAACAAGATCGAAACGGGAATAATACGCTGGATCCCACCTTTTTTGAGCCCAAACACTCAAGTAAAGAAGTAAGAACATAAGTAAGCCAATTATTCCCCGACCCGTCATGCCAAAATTTTTTACCGATTCAACAAATTTACGATTATGATTGTAAATAAGAACAAACCGCGTATCAAAACACCTGACATAAAGAAGAGACAGAAAAAGGTTCAGTCCCGATGTTGCTTACTTGAATATGCGTTGTTTGTTTAATGCCGAGTGATATCGGGCTGCATTGGCATTGTGTTCCGACAGGGTGCGCGCAAAGCGATGCTGGCCCGAAAGGTTTTCATGGGCACAAAAATAAAGGTATTGGTGTTTTTGGGCATTCAAAACCCCCTCGAGCGATGAGATTTCGGGAAAGCAGATAGGCCCGGGAGGCAAACCGGAAATAGTATAGGTATTGTAGGGCGAATCTATTTCAAGCATGGCCAGTGTAATTCTGCGAACCGAAAAGTCGCCCCATGCAAATTTTACTGTAGGGTCGGCCTGCAAGGGCATGCCCCGTTTCAAGCGGTTAAGGTATACCCCGGCAATGGTGGCTTTCTCGTCGTTCTTATTGGTTTCCTCCTGTACGATTGAAGCCAATATTGAAACTTCCAGTGGGCTTAATCCCAATTGGCCTGCTTTACTTTTTCGCTCTTCATTCCAATATTTGTTGTATTCATCGTACATTCTTTCAATAAACTTTTCGGGTGTGGTATTCCAATAAAACTCGTAGGTGTTGGGAATGGGCAGGGCTAAAAAAGTGGTTTTATCGAAATTGTATTGGGCCAACAAGTTCGGATCATTGAAAACGGCCATGAAAGCAGCTGAATCGGATTCAAAATAGGGGGCAATTTTCCCCGCCAGTTCTTCCGAGGTACGCACATTATTAAAGGTAACCCGCACAGGCGATTGACTGCCCGAACGCAACAAGTTGACCAACTCGTTGGTATTCATTCCTTTTTTCAAAAAATAACGGCCTGGCCTGACTGATTCCTTATATTTTTTGCGTCGAACCACCCATTGAAAGGCATTTTTGCTTTTTACAATTTCCTGATTTAGGATCAGGTTTTCAACTTGCTGGTATTCATGCCCGGTTGGAATAAACAAGATGGTGTCGCGAGCTACATTAGGTTTGAATATATACCCAAAAATGTAGTATGCCCTGATTCCCATAACAATAAGCAATACAGAAAAAAGGATCATCGAAATTTTTCCAAGTTTGGGGAACATCAATACCACCGATTTTCTTTCAATTGACATGAGGCGTAATTTTAAATTGAAATTGATTTTGTGTATTTTCAGGAAAGTTTTCCTTTATACTCATGATATCCAAACGACCGAAGCAAACGAAACCCTTCCATATCGTTCCAAATCCCGATCGAAGGATGCTTCACTCCATTGAAAAAATTGGTTTTCACCATAGTGTAATGAATCATATCTTCGAAAACAATCAGTTCTCCAGGCTTAATTTCATGATCGAATGACCAAAAACCTACATAATCGCCTGAAAGGCAAGAATTCCCCCCCATCCGATAAACCCATTTGCCATCAACCACCCCTTGTTCTGCTCCAACAATACGGGGTTGATAAGGCATCTCAAGGCAATCGGGCATATGGGCTGCAAACGAAACATCGAGCATGGCCGTTCTGATGCCCCGGTTTTCGACCACATCAAGAACGGTCGAAACCAAGTACCCAGTTTCCCAGGCAAAGGCACTTCCCGGTTCCAGAATCACGTTAATAGGATGGCGTTTCTTGAAGTCACGAAGAATTTCAACCAAATGATCGATGTTATAATCGTGATGGGTCATCAGATGGCCCCCACCCATATTAACCCACTTAAGCCGATTGAGATACCTTCCAAACTTATTCTCAAAGGCAACTAACGTTTTCTCAAGGTCAAAAGATTTCGATTCACACAAGGAATGAAAATGAAGTCCTTCAATTTCAATAGGAAGCACTTCAGGCAAATTTTCAGCAAGTATTCCCAGCCTCGACCCTGGTGCGCAGGGATTATACAGTTCGGTTTCTACCTCCGAATATTCTGGATTCACCCTAAGTCCTAAAGAAACATTTTTCCCAGAAGCTTGGATCAAAGGCAAAAAATGCTCGAACTGCGATAGTGAATTGAAAGTAAGGTGCCCCGAATACCCTAACATTTCATTAAACTCTTCGTCGGAGTAGCATGGCGCGTAGGTATGGGTTAGGGCTCCGAACTCTTCAAAAGCAAGCCTGGCTTCATTCAATGAGCTTGCGGTAGTTGACCCGATATACTTTTTAATGATTGGGAAGACCCCCCACATGGCAAATCCTTTGAATGCAAGAATAATATCAACACCTGCTCTTTTTTTTACCGAAGCGATCAAGCTGAGGTTTCTTTCAAGTAAGGCCTGATCGAGCACGTAACAAGGCGATGGTATGGTTGAAAAATCAACGGGCATTATCGAACTGTTTGAGTACCTCCCGAATGTGGTTTAATGTAGGTTCACCCACCGGGCAAAGTGGCAACCTGAGAGCGTTCTCGATTTTACCGTGAAGGCTAAGTATGGCCTTAATTCCCGCGGGATTACCTTCGATGAACAAAGATTCAATGAGTGGGGCATATTTTTTCTGCATTCCCTCAGCTGTGGGGTTTTGAGCAAGCGAGAGCTGAGTCAGCTCCTTTGTGATGGAAGGGAATGCGTTCGACAATACCGAGATCACTCCATGACCCCCTTGCGAACAAACCGGATAAATCATGGAATCGTCGCCCGAAAGCACGACGCTCTGTGCCGGAGCCTGGTCAATGATGCTCTTGATTTGGGCCAGGTTGCCCGAGGCTTCTTTAATGCCCAGAAAATTTCCTGAAGAATGAAGCAAACGCAATGTAGTTTCGGCTGTCATATTCACTCCGCAACGTGAAGGTACATTATACAAAAGAATTGGGATCGGACTCACTGCAGCCAAAGCCATGAAATGACGAAAAAGCCCTTCCTGACTGGGTTTATTGTAAAACGGCACCACCGAAAGCAATCCATCAACGTCTTTCAAATCAGCCGATTCGATATGTTTGATTACATCAGCAGTATTATATCCACCCATACCTACCATTAAAGGAATACGGCGATCTACTTTTTTACGGATAAAGTGATATACCCGATGTCGTTCTTCATGGCTTAAAGTAGCAGTTTCGGCCGTAGTACCCAAGGCTACTAAAAAATCGATACCACTATTGATCTGAGAATCGATTAACTGGTCGAGTGCTATAAAATCAATTTCCAGGTGATTGTTTCGGAAGGGCGTAATCAATGCCGTTCCAGTTCCTCTAAAAACATTTTTCATATCAATGATTGCTTTTTAGTCGTTTCATGGTTTCCAACACGGCTTCAATTAGGCCATGCTTTTGATGCTCAGGTAGTTGAATAACAAGGTCGTATCCTTGGTTCTGAGCAATTGCCCCTGCTTTAAACCTTGAAACCGATGCTGCACAAAGGTAATCCAATACGCTAGAAGTTTCATGATTCAGATTAATCAATAGGTCAAAAGGAATTCTCAGCCAATCATGCAGCCATTTCGCTTTAGGGATACCAATCCAGTTAAGGTCGTTTGAAAAAATCATTCTCGAATCATCACCTTTCGGTCTTTTCTTATCAGTATATAAAACCAATTCGACCGAAGCCATTTTCGAGATCAGGTCGATTTCAGGCTTATAGAATACCAGGTTGGATTCGCAGATCAATAAACCAACTTTGTTCATCGTTTCGAACGATGGAAAGCATACTTCTCTTTGGTTGCTTTTTATGGACTTAGCCAATACCGATTGGTATAATTTGAATCGAATCCCTCGTTCTTTCATTTCAATTTCCCTTTTAACAAAAATACAAAAGATACATCAATTAAAAAGCTTAGCGATCCCAGGAAGAAAACCTCGAAAACAAACATAAAAAAGGATGCCTTGCATCGGGGCATCCTTAATAATGATGAATTTCAATGTTTTTCTGGTAATATCCTTAGCGGAAGTACTATGCCGGAGAAATTGCTTCGACTGGGCATACTTCGGCACATGAACCGCAATCGGTGCATATGCTTGCGTCAATTTTGTAAATATCACCTTCGGAAATTGCCTCTACAGGGCATTCATCGATGCAAGTACCACATGCAATGCACTCATCTGAAATTACATAAGCCATAACTAAAAAATTTTTCGTTGTTATTGATTACTGAGGCAAATGTAACAAGATATTTTTATAATCAAACCTGGTTGAACTTCGATTTGAATAGAAATCGGATATTTTAACAAATAAAAAATCATTTCAGGAAATAATGAATGATTCAAATTTATTTCTAATTTTGAATCATTATAAATAACAAACATGATAAAATACTTATGGATCAAAAATTCTGGATTGCTTTTTTGCTTACAGCCATAGCTGGCTTATCGACCGGTATTGGTAGCAGCATTGCCTTTTTTGCCAAGCGTACCAATACCAAGCTTCTTTCTTATGTGCTAGGTTTTTCAGCAGGGGTTATGATTTATGTTTCCTTTGTCGAAATTTTTCCTTCGGCCATTAACGAATTCGAACAATCGTTCACTTCAAAAAGATCGCTGCTATTCACCATCTTGTCGTTTTTTGGGGGCATGTTGCTTATTGCCCTGATTGACAAATTCATCCCCTCTTTTGAAAACCCTCATGAAGCCAGGAGTGTGGAAGATATGGAAAATAAAGGAAAAAAAAATAAACAGAAGAGCCTTTATCGGGTGGGTATTTTTACAGCCCTTGCTGTAGCAATTCATAATTTTCCGGAGGGGATTGCCACGTTTATGGCAGCTTATCACAATCCCGAAGTTGGAATCCCGATTGCTTTGGCCATTGCGATCCACAACATTCCTGAAGGAATCGCTGTTTCAGTGCCCATATATTATGCAACAGCAAGTCGAAAGAAGGCTTTCTTTCAATCCTTTTTATCAGGCTTATCAGAACCGGTTGGAGCTTTGCTGGCGTTTTTTATCCTGATGCCTTTTCTTACATCAGCTACCGCAGGTCCTGTTTTGGGGATAATTTTAGCTGCTGTGGCAGGGATCATGGTCTTTATATCGCTCGATGAACTTTTGCCTACCGCCGAAGCTTACGGAGAACACCATGTTTCGATTTATGGGATTACAAGTGGCATGGCCGTAATGGCCATTAGTTTGCTGGGGATCTCCTAAGATGAGCTAATCGGAAGCATTTGCCTCGTTAAAGTATTTGCAATAAGGCCTTAGCCCGCACTTTTCGCAATCGGGCTTACGGGCTTTACACACATACCGGCCATGTAAAATCAGCCAATGATGTGCTTTGGGAATCATCCATTCGGGAATATGTTGTATCAATTGTTGTTCGGTATGTAAGGGCGTTTTTGCCTGTTCCGACAACCCCAAACGGGCTGCAACCCTGAACACATGGGTATCGACTGCCATTCTGGGTTGGTCGAAGGCCACTGAAGCAATTACATTGGCGGTTTTGCGACCAACTCCCGGTAATTTCTGGAGCAAATCGACCTCTTGGGGAACCTCTCCGCCAAAGTCGTTTACCAACATACGCGCCATCCCTGAAAGGTGTTTTGCCTTGTTGTTTGGATAAGAACAGCTTTTGATGTACTGAAACACTTCATCGGGTTCGGCCTGGGCCAGGTGTCCGGGCTCAGGAAAACGATCAAAAAAAGTTGGGGTGATCTGATTAACCCTTTTATCGGTACATTGTGCCGAAAGGATTACAGCTACCAAAAGCTGATACGGATTTAAATAGTTTAACTCCGTCTCGGCCACGGGCATGTTTTCTTCAAACCACCTCAGGACTTTCTGGAACCGTTCTATTCTATTCATCGGGGGTAAAGTCGATCCTCAGCACCATCCTCGTGATGGGATTTACTTTAAACCGGTCGTCGATCCGGCTCCCGATGACCCAGGCAATTTGTGAACCGGAGCAAAGTAACCAGGTATTTTCTTTCTGAGGAATTGAAAATTTTTCATCGATAAAATAATCACTCAGTTTTTTGAATCCTTTCATTCCAAGAGGGGTAAAAGCATCGCCGGGCAACCACCTGCGCAACATGAGGGTTCCGGCTAGTTTATAATAGTCGAACACTGCTACATTGGGAGAGTTGGGAATCTGATAATCGGAAGAATAACGTTCCACGCTGACTTTCAATTTTATTGGCGAATTGATTGTTGAAGGCATTTTCTCAAGTATAACAACCTCGTCAGGGTCAGGTATCGCGATGGGACCCCCGCTTTTCCCGGTAGCATTCTGAGTTCCTTTTCCAGCAGGAGAAACAGAAGGTGGATTGATTTGAGTATTGGCCGATTTCAAGGGTCTTCCTCTTAAATTTTTGGGAACTGAAAGGCTGAAATTTGAAATAATCAGGTTTTCCCTGTCAACGATCAAACGATGGGTTTTCGAGGAAAACTGTGTTCCCGGTTGTCCGTTCATTGCTTTAATGAGATCGTTCACCTGGTCGTTATTGAAATTATAAGGATAAAGCAATTCATACAAGTAAGTCCCGACGGGGTCAAGGTTTTTCAACTTCTTAATATTGATCATCATCCCAAGCGACGAGAAACTTGTGACTTCCTGACGTACGGTCTCAATTCTTTGAAGAAATATTTTTTCAGTATCATTCAAATTTGAAATTGAGCGGACCATGGTCTTCCTGATTGAAGGATTCAACTCCTCGAGCATGGGGAGGATTGATAAGCGCACCTTGTTTCTTGGGATGGACTGGTCGCGGTTGGTTGAATCGACACGGTAGATCAACGAACGCTTTGTGGCATATTCTTCAATCTCGACACGGGTAGCGAACAAGAGTGGACGCACCACGTTACCCGAGATCGGTTTTATCCCCGACAAACCCCTGATGCCCGTACCCCTGCTTAGATTAAGGATGAAGGTTTCCAACACATCATCCTGATGGTGCCCAATAACAACATAATTATATTTGTTTTTTGACCGGAGTTCTTCGAACCATTGATAGCGCAGATCGCGCGCAACCATTTCAATCGATTGCCCTTCTTCCCTGGCAATATTGGCTGTATCGAAGGCTGTTTTATAAAATGGAACTTTGTATTGGTTCGCCAATCCCGAAACGAAAGCTTCATCGGCATCCGATTCCCCACCCCTTAATTGAAAATTACAATGGGCAATTGCATAATCCATTTTTAACTGGTCAACTAGTTGTAACAATACTACCGAATCGATCCCCCCACTCACTCCAATCAGCAACTTGTCGTTTTTTCTAAACAGTTTGTTGCTCTCCACAAATTCCTGAAACCTGTTAAACATGGTTGTACTTTTTAATTGATTTTGGATTCTTTTGAAATATTTTCAATAATTTTTACGATTACTTCAGTAGCTTTATCCATCGACCTGATGGGGATAAACTCGAAAATCCCATGAAAATTCATCCCTCCGGCAAATAGATTTGGACAAGGCAGGCCCATATACGAAAGCCGAGCCCCGTCGGTACCTCCTCTGATGGCTTTTACTTTAGGTTCTATTTCACAATCAAGCATGGCTTTTTTTGCATGGTCGACCACAAACATCACCGGTTTGATTTTTTCCAACATATTGTAATATTGATCTTTTAATTCAAGAAAGACCCTATCGGAACCATACTCAAGGTTAAGTTGACTGACAATTCCTTTTAAAATTTCTTTTCGCTTTTCAAATAAAGTAGCATCATGATCTCGTACAATCATTTCCAAAGTGGTTAATTCCACCTTACCTGAGAAATCCATGAGGTGAAAAAAGCCTTCATAACCTTCAGTCTTTTCTGGAACTTCGGCCAAAGGCAACATTGAAATAAATCTTTGGGCAATCAAAATTGAATTGATCATTTTATTTTTTGCGGATCCCGGATGGACCATCCTACCTCTAATTGTAATTTTTGCATAAGCAGCATTAAAATTTTCGTACTCCAGCACCCCGATTTCATCGCCATCGACCGTGTAGGCAAAATCAGCATTAAATCGTTCAAAATCAAAATAATCAGCACCTTCGCCGATTTCCTCATCAGGGGTGAAACCGATTTTCACTTCTCCATGTTCAATTTCGGGATGATTTAATAAAAAATCTATCGCTGAGATTATTTCGGCAATACCCGCTTTGTTGTCAGCCCCTAAAAGGGTGTTCCCATCGGTAGTAATAATGCTTTGCCCCACATAGTGAAGCAATTCAGGAAATTGCTTGGGTGAAAGCACCAGGTTCTTTTGCATGTTAAGCATAATATCTTGACCGTCATAACATGCTATAATTCTTGGATTGACTTCTTTTGCTGTATAATCGGGGCTGGTATCGAGATGAGCGATAAAACCCACTACCGGAACCTTTCGGTGGATGTTTGACGGTAATGTGGCTGTAACATAGGCCCGATCATCGACATAAACGTTTTCTAACCCAAGTTCGCGCAATTCATCGGCTAAAACATTCGCAAAAATTTTTTGAGTACGCGTACTGGGATGGGTACCACTCTTAGGATCAGAAGTAGTCTCATACTGAACATATCGTAAAAAACGATCAAGCACCTTATTCATCATGAATAAAGATATTATTATTAAATTTCAACCTTTTAGTAAACCCTTCTTGGGAAAAGAATACATCATCAACAGAATTGATTCTACAAAATTAATTTTAATTCAATATTATCCAAAAAAAACAAACTTATTCTCATCTCTGCCTGCTCAATGAGTACTCATTATCAATAAATCATGTTTCGATTTCGAAATAAGAAGTAATTTTTAGTGTTTTTTTATTAGTTTTATCCCCATGAACCAATTAAAATCAAGAGGAGGGTCCGTGAAGATCAGATTTATTTTTATCTTTTTGACAATTAATCTCTTGACTCATTATGTCATGGGAAACAGACCAGTAATTAATGAAATTTCCGGCACCTTAGTTGGAATATCACCACCCAAAAAGCAACTGCAAACCTTGGGATGGCCCAACGACATAATTAATTCATACGCCATCAAAACCAGTGAAGGTATCGTGTTGATTGACACACAAAACTCTCCGGGAAATGCACGACTTATAAAATGGGCCATTACTGAACGTTTTGGCGACACTTCGTTCGTGTACATTATTAACACCCACGGGCATTCGGCCCATTCAGGAGGAAACTGTATTTTCCCTCAGGATCACATCGTTGCCCATGTCAACAGCATAAAAGAAATAAAAAATTACGACGATCTGTTCCTGGGCCAAACGGTTGAATTTCTCAGGAAGGGCATCCTGAGAAACAACAACGTACTCGATACCATTTCGGTTGAGGGATCCCTTTCGGATTCGATCAAACAATCGATCGATTTATACCGCTCGTACGAAGAAGACCTTGTCGACAATTACAAGGCACGTTATCCCGACATCACCTTCGACGACCGAAAAACCCTGTATTCCGGGAAGCACACCATCGAACTGATTTACATGGGCAAAGGCCATGGCGATTCGGATATTTCGGTTTTTGTTCCAGAAGAAAATGCCCTTTTTACCGGGAACCTTTTTCACCTTGGGTCGTACGATGAACCCGGTATGCCGAGTTTTTATGTACATCGCGACAACGACATCAAAAAATGGATTAGCTCGCTTACCCATATTCTTGAACCCCAAAACGACATCCGGTACATTTTAACTACCCATGGAAAAAAACCCTTGAAACGGGAAAACCTCGAGTTCGTGCTGGATTATTGCAAGGCAGTGCAACAATTGGTAAAGGAAGCAAAAGCCAATGCTACTCCTATCGAAGAAATTCAGGATCTCAAATTGGTAAAACCAGTTTTCAGCAAATACGGTTCGCTGGTTTCGACAGATTCGAAAGTAGAGGAAATCCACGCCCGTAATATCAACATCATTTGGAAGCACATTGCTAAAACACCCTGAGTTTCTTTTTTTGTTTTTTGAAGTATACGATCATGAAAACAGCC
>CAZSIK010000122.1:0-11645 GCA_964606515.1 uncultured Prolixibacteraceae bacterium | reverse complement strand
TGGTTTTGCTTCAATTAAGAGATTTTCCGTTCTTTTTTTTGCAAACATACGGTAAACGGTCGACTGAAGATATTATTTTAGCAACAAAACCATTATCATGAAATTATCACTAAGCTCAGGACTTATTACACTGGCTTTCATCTTATTTCTTATAGGTTGCCAGCCCAACCCCGAATATGTTCCCACCCTTGAGGACAAAATCGGGCAAATGCTGCTGGTGGGATTCCGCGGCACCACTTTAACCGACGACAACCCAATTGTAGCCGACCTTGAAAACCACAACCTGGGTGGGGTAATTTTATACGAACGAGATGGCCCCACCAAATCGAGGCCCAGGAATATCGAATCGGTGGAACAGGTTAAACAATTGGTTTCCGACCTGAAAACACACAGTAAGGAAAAACTCTTTGTGGCCATCGATGAAGAAGGTGGAATGGTAAGCCGACTAAAAACCCAATACGGCTTCCCTGCAACGGTTACCGCCCAATACCTTGGAAAGATAAACAACGAAGATAGTACCAGATATTATGCAGGTCGTATCGCCTCAACCCTGAACAGCCTGGGCATTAACCTGAACTTTGCCCCGGTGGTCGATCTGAATGTAAACCCCTTAAGTCCGGCCATTGGTGCCTTTGAACGAAGCTTTTCGGCCAACCCCGATACCGTAGCCCTTCATGCCCGGCTGTACATCGACGAACACCGGAAAAAGCAGGTAGCAAGTTGTTGTAAACATTTTCCCGGGCATGGCAGCGCCACCAACGATTCGCACCTCGGCCTTACCGATGTAACGGCCACCTGGAGCGAAGTGGAACTCGAGCCGTATCGTAAGCTCATCGCCAACGGCCAATGCAACATGATCATGAGCGCCCATGTATTCAACCAAAAACTCGACAGCCTCTACCCCGCTACCCTTTCTGAAAAGATCCTGGCCGATATCCTGCGGAATGAATTGAAATTTAACGGGGTTATTGTCTCCGATGCCATGGAAATGGGGGCAATCGCCGACCATTATGGTCTCGAGGAAGCCATAGAAAAGGCAATCAACGCAGGGTGCGACATCCTTGTTTTTTCAAACAACATTGCTACCTTTAACGAAAATGTGGTAAGCGAAACCATAGCCCTGATCCGCCGTCTGGTCGACGAAGAAAAAATTAGTGAAGACCGTATCGATCAATCGTATCAACGGATACTCAAAGTAAAAGAAACCTTGTAAAACAAATTAGAGAATGAAAAGTAAGAGCATAATTACCGGATTTTTGTCGCTGTTACTTGTTTTCGGAGCAAGTGGCCAACCCTCAACCAGTAGCGCAAACAATGCAACAGCAGTTACTGATTCTCGACAAGAAACATCGCAATGGAGCGGAAAACGGGTAGCTTATCTGGGCGATTCGATGACCCAAAAGCGCGACACCAGTCTTCACCTCTATTGGGAATACCTGGCCGAAATGATGGACATTACTCCTTACGTATACGGCATCAGCGGACACCAGTGGGACGGAATTTACAAACAAGCGCAAAAGTTGTTACAGGAACACGGTACCGATGTGGATGCCATCTTCATTTTTGCTGGAACAAACGATTACAACCACAGTATACCCATGGGGAAATTCTATAAGGAAAGCACCAGGGAAACCATACATAATGGCAAGAATGTGCTTCGCAAATACCGTACATTGATCGAAAACGATTCGACCTTTTGCGGCCGAGTCAATAAAGTGATGGCTTATCTGAAAACGAACTTTCCCGAACAACAGGTCATTGTAATGACCCCGATACACCGGGGCTATGCAAAATTCAATGCGACCAACGAGCAACCCGAAGAACGGTATGCCAATGCACAAGGCCTTTATCTCGACGATTATGTGGAGACCTTGAAAAAGGCAGCATCCATCTGGTCGGTACCGCTGATCGACCTGCATTCGTTAAGCGGTTTGTATCCCCTGGCCGAAGCTCATGCCCGGTATTTTAAAAATGCCCAAACCGACCTTTTACATCCCAGCAAGGCAGGCCATCTCAGGTTAGCCTCTACTATAAAATATCAGTTAATGGCCTTACCGGCCACGTTTACCGGCGAATTGTAAGGAAAAAGTCATTGGGCATTGGGAAATTAGTGGCAGGACAGAGCAGCAGGACAAGTGCAACAGGACGGGCAGGACAGGCATGGGGGTTTTCTGCGGTAATCGGCGTTATCTGTGTGAGAATTCAGGAAGTAAAGGAAAAAGTCATTGGTCATTGGGAAAAACATCAATTGCAACCGAAGACGAACGAAGGTGAAGTTGCGCTTAACAGAAGCACCCCGAAGAAAATTGCTAACATCCAGTGATAACTTTCTGAATATCCAGAATAGAATGGAGGAGGAAGGGGAATTGTAAAGTTATTCTTCTTCGTCACATATGAAGCCAATCCGTTTTCGAGGCTTTGGGTTTTCTTGTTTTTCAATCAGTTCGTCAAGATAAGTAAAAACCAGTTCTATGTTTTTGTCCTGATTCTGAAGTTTCTTCTTGATTTCTTCTATCTCGAGTTTTAATCCCATTGTATCAACCAGCATTTCACGGACTTTGGTAAAAACCATCATTATTTGGATATTAACCTGTATTGCTTTTTTGCTCCTTAGCACACTCGATAACATGGCAACTCCCTGTTCGGTAAAAGCATACGGGAGCTTTCTCCTTCCACCCCAACTTGATGTCACAATTTGTGATTTCAAGATTTCAAACTCATTAGGGGTCAGTTGAAACATAAACAATTCAGGGAAACGCTCCATATTTCGACTTACAGATTGGTTTAAAATACGTGTTTCAACCCCGTAGAGCTCGGCTAAATCCATATCTAACATAACCCGTTTATCCCTAATCAGAAATATTTTTGTTGCAACAAGGTTTTCAGATAATGTAATCTTTTCGTCCATTCTCACTATCATTGTATTTAATAATACTACGATTTCAAAAATAGTATTTTTCCCCATCACTCTTCCTGATTTACACGAAGTAAGTTCAAAGTGCTGGTGCGAACTTATAGCATATCACGATAAGCTTGGGAAATTCAGGAGGATAAAGGAAAAAGTCATTGGTCATCAGGAAAAACAGAAACTACAAGCGAAGGCGAACAAAGGTAAGGTTCACCACCGTTCGCGGGGCAGGGTGCTGAACGGAAGCTGAAATAAATCAATGGAATTGCTTCCTTTCATTCCTGCCGGATAAGGGAACTGCATTTGAATAGAGTAAATACCGCGGCTGGTGATTTTTTGGCTTTTTTCTTTGGTCCACCGTCTGAAGCCGGTGGCAATCGAAAGCAGCTTAGCAATATTTGCATAGCATTGATAGCATTCCTTGATCGGAGCGCATCAATTGCCAATGGCTTTAGCCAGTGTATTCGGTGAGGCTGAAAGAAGGGCGTTGACCAACCGGACTATGGCAATCAACAGGTGCCCATCCTTTATTTTTTCAAGATTCGTGTACAACTCGTGTAAACTAACCCATTTGAGCACCTGGTTTGTCTTTTCGAGGGCAACAACATAAGGATATACCTGTTCAGGTGTAAGCCCGATGCTCGGGAAATACTTCTCGCCCAACCGGTTGAATCCGCAAATTTTACTCCCGAACAATTCAGTACATAAAATTACTTCTTCGAGCTTCTTAAAGGTGTCGACCTTTTTCGGGAGCCGTAAGGCAGGAGCAACCGCCAGTACGCTATTTCCCGATAAAAGTTGCGGCACAGGCAAACTCCTTATTTCCAAACCTACATAAATTTCACCCTTGAATTTGGCTATGGGAAGCGTAACCAAGGTATTGGCACTTACCTTTTCGGGAATTACGTATTCCAAAATTGAAGCGCCGCCCGCATTTCCATTTTCAGCAAATTTTGCCCTGCGCTTTTGTAAATAGCCTGCACTGTCATTCGATGGCACAAACGAAAAATCACTCACACTCAAAATGTCATTCAACGACGAGGGTTCAATTTCAAGTTCACGCACATCGATCTTTTCCCCCATCCACTTCGGAAAGGGGATTTCATAATGCCGTAACAAATTGTAGATATTCAATTCCAGGCGTGCTTCGACCAGTGCCCCGGTTTGAGCCGTTTTTAACAACTGAAGGGCATCAAATTTCCTTACAGAACCCGATTCAGAATAACCTTCAACTGGTCTCAATGGTGTTTCAGGATCTGTGTCGGGGCTTATTTCAACAAAGAAGGACTTTACCCTTTCTTCAATCCCACCCGGCGATGGAAAATACTCGAGCGAAGGTTTGATTTCCCCGGGAGTGATGTGTTTAAAACCCATCCTTTCTGAAAGTACGCCTTCGATCGATTGGTCAAAAGAAGCTGTTAATCCTTCCGTGATGTATCCGCTAAAATGTTTCTGATCGATTACCGGACTGTCTGTTTCCAAAGCAGCCAAGGGACGCGGATAAGCATGTTTGGCAAAGATTTGAACCTGTCCATTCCGGATGAAATAAGGAATAGCGTCGAACACCGAATTGGGCCGTGAGACTACATCATAGATCTTTTGGGAATCTTTATCAATGTAGGATGTGTATTGCAGAAAGGCCTTCTCCGGTTCGGGTAAATGGCGGACCAGATGAATACGGGTTGCCTTCTTTGCCACTTTCTCGGCGGCGATCAGATAATTGCTTGGGGGAAAACCCATATCCACCCCCTCTTTATCGTAAACCGTGAATTTCCCCTTGTACCGGTTCGCGGTGATCCACGGATTATAAATGGGGTTCGATACAATTACCCGCAATCCCAGCTCAGCAAACAGTTCCTCGAATTCTTTCTGAGAGAAATAACCATATTCTTCCTGCAACTCTACGTCCCAGTTTTCAAAATAGTCCTTGCGCCTGATGAACTCCACTGCATCGGTATACTGCAAAATAAAGCGCCTGGTCCCGGCAGTATCCGGGTTTATTTCTTTCAGGGGGAAACCTTGTTCGTTTAGGTTGGCCAGCGAGCGCGCTGTTTTTGAGAAAGCAATAAGCAGTTCGGCATCCGACGGCCTGTTCCCTTTTCCTTGTTGGTTCAGCTCCAGTACCACCTCCCTTTCAGGCGGTTTAACAAAATCGCGCACCACAATGATCCCTCCGACTTTCAATAATTCTGCCTGCCTTTTTAAGGTATTGTAAGCCCTGTTGGGATCGTATCCATTATAGGAAGTGATGTGGTGAATGGAGGAGCAGTTCAAAAATCCACTGATGGTATCCTTTTGAAAGCGGGTCAGGGTTTCTCCATCGTCGACTATGAATTTCAGATTGGGCAAGGTGTAGTTCTGAGAGGCCAGCTCAACCATTTTCGGGTTAATATCTACGCCAATTACCTGTAGTTGAGGAAATAGATGGGCCAGTATATCGGTGCTGGTACCCGAGGCCATGCCCACATCAACCAGAATATTCCCGGGGGTGGGATCGTAGAACACACTGGCGGAAGCCACTTTCTCGACCGAAATGGCATCCATGGCCGACAAATATTGAAGATAATCGCTCTGGCTTCCCCGGTCTTGCGCCTGGTAGATATTGGTTTTGTTTTTCATCATTGAAGCGAATTAAAGGCCAAATTCGTTTTTTAACCGATCAACGGTACATTTAGGAAGAATGAAATCATTGGAAACAAGCAGCTCCTTTACTGCGTTCATTAACGATAGTGCATGGCTGGCATAAAATCCCGAAACATTTTCCATTGAAATTTTTATCCATGAAAAATCAGCAGCATCATCTCCTGCTTTTAACACCAGTTTGCGGGCTGCTTCAAATGCCAGATGGCTGTGGATTGCGGTTGTTTCCAACCAGGCATTGTCGGTATTGCGCGGATCGTCGACATATCCCTGTGAAACTTTTTTTTCATATTCAGCCTGAGACAAATCGTCCTTGTTCAACGAAAGTTCTTCGGCCAGTTCCCTGTTTCGGGTTGTAAAAACATCTTCCCCCTCATCGACCATGCCCCCTGGGAAAGCCATTTCACCAGTGTCTTTTCGGGTTATTGTCAGGACGAATAAGTTTCCCTCATTATCCAGGGTGGTAATAATGGCATCGACGGCAAAGTTGGCACCCCATTTTCCCAAAACTCCCCTGCCGCAAATACCGGTACGTCCAACAGGATTCAAAGGAATTCCTTTTTGATTGAACTCTACTTCCCCTACAAAACTGACGAAGGCATGCGTAACCCGGGAAATCTCCTGCGGATCGGCCCAGGGTGTTTTTTCATCGAGTACAATAGGGGCATTGTATTCCATTGGATTATAATCCGGGAAATTTGCATTCCAGGAAACCAAAGCATCAGACACCTCAAAACGGTTAGGATACAAAGCGTGTTTTTGTGTTCTCGATTTTCGGTGAAGACGATAATCAGCAAGCAGTTGATCGTAAAGGCTCATCTTATTTTGAAATTTGGGAAAGCAACCCGGCTTTCATTTGTAAATATTTTTGGGTGAAGTATACGCCATTCTGGGCTTCACGCAAGTCGAAGCCAAAAGCCCTTTTGCTTACCGCCAGAATTGGGGGAGCTTGTATCCTCTTGAAATAACTGAGTTTAAACAAGCGCCATTTGTGTTCCAGATCGGCAACAAACGATGCGTCATCGCTAAAATAGCGGTCGATCAACGATTGCTCGCAGCGGATAATGGAGGCCAACGTTCCATCGATGTAATACTGAAGGATGGATTCGGGATCGAGTCGAAACTCAACAAAGGCGCGAACCAGCTTATCGTGGTAAGGGTAGAAAATGGGATCGCCTTTCCCCTCATCTACATTTTGGTCGGCGCTCAATTCAGCCGAAGCAGGAATAGTAAAAATGGTAGAAGGAATGATTTCTTTCCCCTTTTTCATATTGATGAAACGGGCCAGTTCGTACACTTCCATTTTATACAAATCGGCAATGGGCGCCAAAGCCCCGTTTACATCGCCATAAAGGGTTGCATAACCAAAGGCGGTTTCGGTTTTGTTTCCATTGTTTACAAATACGGCCCCCAGAGCCGATGCGACTCCTGCCAGCACCCTTGAACCCCGGTCGCGTGCCTGGATGTTCTCGCGGTTTAATCCCGAAAGCTGAACAGGTACCGTGGTATTGGAACCATTCAGGCGTATAAAAACAGCGGCCTCCAATTCTTTGATTGTATTTTCGTAGGAATTTTGAATGGAAATGGTCGTATAGTGTATCCCCAGATTTTCAGCCAGCTTGCGTGCAGCCCCCTTAGTGGTTTCCGAATTAAACTGCGTAGGCATGTTGATGGCATAAACATGTTCCGCCCCCAACGCTTCGGTTAACAGTGTGGCGCTGAGCGCTGAGTCGATTCCCCCACTCAGTCCGATCACCACTTTTTTACTTGAAAGTTGGTCAAAGAATTTGCGGATCCCGAAAACCAATCCGGCCAATAATTCTTCCTTATCGCGTTCTTCACCCACCTGCGGATTTGGCAGAACATCGTGTGCCTCCTCAAACAAGGTAGCCTGGATCGTTTCCTCGGTATAATCAGAGGCCACTTTCTGCAAACCGCCATCGGGATTGTAAATAGTTGAATTTCCATCGAAAAGGAAAAGGGTTTTGCCATTGTTCTGTATTCCTACATTGTTGGCATAGATAAAAGGAACCGGGTGCTTTTTGATGCGGTCGCGCACTACCGAGTGCCGCTTGTTGTTTTTGCGCCAGGTCCAGGGAGAGCACGAAAGGTTAACAATCACATCGGAACCGTTCTCAAGCAAGATATCAATCGGGTTCACGGTGTAGTCGTCGCTCCACATGTCTTCACATAAGATCACACCCATTTTTCGCTTGATGCCATTGAAATCGATTTCGAATGGCTTCAGCAATTCCGGCAGGGGCACACCAAGGTCGACAGCCTCTTTTCGTAAAGAATAAAAATGACGCTCATCGTCGAACTCGCGATATTTTGGCATCAGGGTCTTGTGAATACGACCCGATCCGACATATTGCCCATTTTGAGCAACAAAAGCTGCATTGTATTTTCTGATCCGGCCATCTTCGCTTCTAAGGTTAAAATCCAAATCGATATTCCCCCAAACAGCCACGATTCCTGCTGTAGCTTTTCGGATCTCGTCGTTGAAGCTGAAACAATCTTTAACAAAGGCATCGTTTTCCCACTCGTCGCCAAGTAAATAACCCGGTACGGTCATTTCAGGAAAGACGATCAACTCGTCGCCGTTCCTCCGTGCTCTTTCAATTTCAGCAACAATCTTTTTTGTATTCCGGTCGGGATGCCCCGGAATTATTTCCATTTGGACTACAGCTATCTTCATTTGCTTCTTTTATTTTATAGTAATTAAATAGAGAACCTTATTGTCGAGCAACACCAAAGCGATTGTTTAAAAAAAAACATTAAAGTGAAAGTTCGTTTGTTTTAGAAAATCGCATTCCCATTTTCTTCGCCTTTTCGTAGATGGGAGCACCCAAATAACTTAATCCGGTAACATCCGACATACAATCTTCAAGGATGATGAACTTTTGGGCCAGGCCTGGCGCATCTTCCATGGCCTGTTTCAAACTGTTGGCCACACAATGCGACTTCGCTTCGCCCACTAAAAAAACATTCTGGTATTTTTCGAGCGTATCAATCAATGCCTGGTTGAGTTGGGTTTCAGGACGATTGGCAACGGGCACATTGGCCCTGAATATTCCAAAATGCTCAGTCAGAGGATACGTACCTTTGGCCACCACCTGATAAAATTTGCCAACACGGGTCCAATCGATCAGGGCCTCCATAATGGTATCGTCGATTGCAGCCCCCCTTGAACCGATTAAACAATGGTAAGGCCAGATGAAGTGCCCGAATTCGCCCTGGGCTTCCAAGGTTTCCACATAATGAGTGGCTTCTTTTGGGAAGAAACGCGGCACCCAATTGCCTTCATGAATATCTTTACTGCTAATTGCGGTAAAGGGATTGGGGAAATTACCCTCCTTATCCTGCCAGAACGAGGGATGGGAAATATCGTTGGCCGGATGGCTGTCCATGGTCACCGAGATGTGGTCGATTTCCTCTTTGTTTGCCTTGATCCAGTTGGCCAGACGAAGCATATCGGCATCAGCCCCATCAACAAACAAGGCTCCCTGGGGATTACAGAAGTCGTACTGAGCATCGATAATCAAGATCGCGTTTTTGTTTTTCATTGCCTTGATATTTAAATGGTTTTTATTTGATCATTTGTAATTCTACTTTGACAAATTAATCCAATGAAATGAGTTTCCTCACTACGTTCGGAATGACAGAACTGAAAAGTGTGCAAATTGGCGGCTTTGCCGCCCTGTTTATCTCCCCAAAATGTCATTCCGAGTGAAACGAGGAATCTATATTTTTATCTGTCAAAGTAAAAGTAAACACAATTCAATTTCCTTGCTGTCGCCGGTATGTTTCCCGTCAATATCCGAAAGTTTTACGGTAGGGATGTAGTCCCTATTTTTATTTGGTTTTGCCGCAATTAGTTTGATTACCATGTTCAACGGTTTTACCCCCACGTCGTTGGTCAGATAGGTTCCTATACCATAGATGTCATTAATCCGTCCATTCACGTAAGCCTTAATCTCTTTAACCTTTTCAATATCCAGTGAATCGCTGTACACAATGGTTTTGGTCTTTGGGTCGATGCGATGGTCGGTGTAATGCTTCAGTGCCTTGTCGGTAAATACCAAGGGATCGCCACTGTCCCAACGAAGACCATCGAACAGCTTGGCCAATTTTGTGCTGAAATTGTTGAAAAAGTTATCCGTGGTATAGGTGTCGGTTAAAGCAATGCCTAAACTGCCCTGATACACATCGACCCAGTTTTCCATTCCGATTGCATTGGCCATCCGGTACCCAAAGTGAGCACCATGATACATGAACCACTCGTGCGGATGGGTTCCGATCGGGGTAAGTGCGTGTTTCATTGCCAGGTACACATTACTGGTACCTTCGAGCTTATTCCCCATTTCTGCTTTCAGGATTTCAATAACCCGGTTTTGTACCTCGAATGAAAACCTTCGCCTTGTGCCAAATTCAGAAAGATGAGCATCGATTTCCACAAAATTTCTTGCTTTTTCGATGGCACGCGCTTCAAAGGCATCGGGTTTCTGACCGGTCATTCTGAAATACAGTTCAGAAATGATGGCCATCAGGGGTACTTCCCATAATACGGTTCTGTACCAAAGCCCTTCCACTTCCACTTCAAGTACCCCTTCCGTTTGTTTTATCCTCACTTCCTTTGGATTATAGCGGAATCCCTTCAAGAGATCGATGAACACCGGATCAAAATAGTAGCATCGTTTGCGGATGAACTCCTCAGCTTCGGCACTCAGGTAAAGGTTTTGCATGGCATTTACTTCCTCGCGCAAGGCATCGGCAAATCCTTCAGGAAAGGAGGTTTTCCCCCGGTTAATGAAGCGGTAAATCCCTTCAGCTTCGGGAAACTTTTTTTGTATCGCGTTCATGGTGGTGAACTTATACAAGTCGTTGTCGGTAAAATCGCGGATAATCATAATTGTTATCGTTGGTTTGTTATTGTTGTTTCTATATTTCGAAGTTGAATCCCCGTTCAACCAGCTCGGTGTATTTGTTTTTGTCGAAGCTGTAATATTTTGCGCCTTTGTGGGGAACCCCTTTAACCGATTCATTATGATCGATAATCAAACCCGTGCTGTCGATTTTACGCCTGAAATTCCTGCGATCGATCCTAACCCCAAGAATCGTTTCATAAAGGGTTTGCAATTCAGGAAGGGTGAAGCGCTCAGGAAGCAGTTCAAATCCGATAGGCTGATACCGGATTTTTCCACGCAAGCGGTTTAGTGCCACGCGTAAAATATGGTCGTGATCGAAAGCCAAGGCGGGTACTTTTGAAATTCCGAACCATTTGGCCTTGTTGGCATCGTCGCCAGCTTTTATCGCATAATCCGACAATTTAACCAGGGCAAAATAGGCAACGGTGATCACATGGCCACGGGGGTCGCGACCAGGTTCGCTAAAGGTGTACAATTGTTCCATGAAAACTTGTTCAAGCCCGGTTTCCTCGAAGAGTTCCCTTTTGGCACAATCGTCGGTGCTTTCGTTTTCATGAAGAAAACCGCCGGGTATGGCCCATTTCCCTTTATGAGGTTCAATCCCTCTTTCAATCAGAAGCACCTTCAATTCACCGGCATCAAAACCAAAAATGATGCAATCGGCAGTGACTGCTGGCCTGGGATATTCGTAACAATAGTTCTTTTCCTGATTCATGGTCTTTGTGTAATTATGACACAAAGATAAGATTTGTTTTTGTATTTCCTACTTTTCATTATGTTATTTCGACATAAAAAAAATTGTTTTATATGAAATGATCAAGCAACGGTAGTTTCATATCAATCATATTGATCGAATGCCTGTTAGAAGCGATCTGTACCGATTTATCTTTTTGTCAATTTGATAACATTAAAGCGTTCTTTTCTATTTTACAGGATAAGCAATAACCTCCCAAAGCGATTTTATAGTTGTTTCCGGGTCCCATGCTCCGCCAAATGTCCATAATGCATTAATTTCTTCAGGTTTAGGTGAATTTTTTGCTTGATCAAGGTTGTTTTCCATCCATACAAAATTTCCCCCTTCACGTTCGACGTGATACATATAAATCCTTTGTCCCCAAGGGCATGAATCAAGCACCTTGTCGGAATAGGCATACCCGATTGGATGATCG
>CAZSIK010000121.1:7944-11671 GCA_964606515.1 uncultured Prolixibacteraceae bacterium | reverse complement strand
ACGAGGATAACGACAGCTATTATGTCGACTACGATGCCCTGATCCCGGTGCTTGTTGAGGCCATAAAAGAACAGCAAAGCAAGATTGACGAACTGGAAGCCCGTATCGGGAAGATTGAGGGCAAAAGCACCGAAAAATCGGCCAACCTAACTACCGGTAGCCCCGAAAGCGCCACATCGTTTGCCACCCTGTCCCAAAATATCCCCAACCCATTCAGCGCATCAACCCGAATTGATATTTATCTGCCGCAAAGTACAGGCAAGGCCAGCCTTTACGTGTATAACATGCAGGGCGCGCAGATCAAATCATTCAACATTATTGAACGGGGTAATACCTCAGTTACTATCGAAGGCTACACCCTAGAAGCCGGTATGTACCTCTACACCCTGATTGCCGATGGCAAAGAAGTGGATACGAAGAAAATGATTTTGACGAAGTAATTTGGAGGGGATATGGAAAGATATCGGATAATGCTTGCAATAATGGTTCTTAACATTAATCTTTTTGCTACAAATGAATTAAATAATCTTCAATTATCTAAAAAGATTGAAAAAGATAATGAAGAATCTGTCTTAATTAGAAGGGAGTTTATTTTTGATGAAATTGTGGATATTTCAATATTTTTTAATAAAAACATTGATGGAATTGCAATTAGTGGTGCTGTTAAACTTGAGTCTGATAGTAGCATGGTAAATGTATTGCTTGTTGATGATAAAGGTTCATATTTTCTTGTTGCTGAGTTTTCATCAATATATTGCGAACTAGGTAAAAATATTTTTATTGACCGGATGGATGAGACATTTTGTTTGGATAATGTAAAGCCGATGAATTTAGTAATTCAGATAAAGGATGCTGAGTTCACTTGTTCAGAATTAAAAGCATTTACTATTAAAGAAAAAAACAAAGAGAAAAGACAGCAACTCCATGATGAACTCCATAGGGAAATAACAGATGCAAAACTCATTAATGTCAAGAATTATATTAAAAAGAACAAGATGATTTGGAGTGCTGATCATACTTTTTTATCATCCATGCCATACTCTGCCAAAAGAAAACTGTATGGAGACAAGTTTAATTTGTATGGCTTTGATTATTATAATAGTGGCTTTTTTGAAATTAAAAAACATGTGGGTTCATTAAAAAGCACTAGTATTGAAACTTTTGTTGATGAATTTGACTGGAGGAACAGACATGGTATAAATTGGATAACACCAAATACTTGTCAAAGTGGTTGTTTTATAAATGGTGCAATTGATTGCAGCTACATAACTGAAGATTGGAGTACTGATTCACTGCGATGTGTTAATAATGGAGGTGAATTTCGAAACGTTGGAACTTGTTGGGCATTTTCTGCTGTAGGGACAGTAGAATCACTCGTTAATCTTTATTTTAATAAACAAATACACTATGATCTTTCAGAACAACAAGTTATAAGTTGTGCGTATGGATTTGCCGAACCATGGGATCTTGAGGGTGCTTTAAAGTATATGCGTGATTATTATGTTGTTGATGAGTATTGCTATCCATATATAGCTGATAATGGTAATTGTAATGGATTATGTGAGAATCCTACAGATAGGGTGTCTTTTGAGAATTATAATTATGTTAGCTCTGAATCGGAATTAAAAGCAAGCCTAATCCTTCATGGCCCCTTAGCAACCAAAATGTATGAATGGCCACATGTGCTTGTTTGTGTTGGTTGGGGAACAATAAATGTCGGCGACTATATTGACATTAGTGGGGGACTAATTCAGCCTAATGATCCGAATATTGGAAGGACATATTGGATGCTTAAGCAAAGTAACACATATACAGGATGGCCATATCATACAGGTTATATTTATACGATGAACAAACCTGATTGGGCGTATTGGATAGAAATGCCTATTACTAGTGATGTGTACAGTGAAGAAGACATTGAATGTAAGGATAATGATAACGATGGATATTTTTGGTGGGGAATCGGACCTAAACCCGCAACTTGTCCGTTTTGTACGCCTGATGAACCTGATGGAGATGATTCCAGTCCAAACTATGGACCAATAGATGAATTTGGCAACTTAATAGTGATTAATCAACCCTATCAACATCCTGAAACAACAATTTCAACAACAGAAAATTTGGTATCTGATATAAATTTATGTGGAGATTTAAAAGTTACAGATACAGGTAATCTTATTATTAACGGTGCAACCGTTAATCTTATTGGAAACAGCTCCCTTCAAGTTGATCTTGGGGGTGAATTATTGATTGTTCAAGGTGAAATAAACAAAATATCCGAGCCATGAATATTATTCCTATTTTAAGCATCTTATTGATATGGTTAAGTTTATCTCAGGTTTATGCTCAATCGTTCATTGATGCAAGCAATTCGTGGACAGTTTCGGAGCGGGTATATAACGGAAACCAGCTACTTGCCCCGTCAACTTTACGGTTCAGGTTCCATGGCGATTCTGTTATTAACAATCTCAATTTTTCCAAAATGGAAGCAAGTACCAATGGCGGTAGTTGGGGTTTTCATTCCTTCTGGCGTGAAGATGTGCTGGGAAATATTTTTTACAAACGTGGCCGCACTAACGAATACCTCTTATACAATTTCAAACTGAGACAAGGTGATACGATCAATATCGGGAACCATGAGGTTATTGTTGATTCAACCGTTATGAAATTTTTTGGCAATTCTGGAAGAAAGCATCTTTATGCTCACTACTCCACTGTTCCCAATCATACCATTCTTTGGATTGATGGGGTAGGTTCGCTTCTGGCACCTTACCTCAACGATGCTTTTTATCTTGTTGGTGGTGTTTATTCGCTGATTTGTTATGGAAATGAGAATAAACAGGTATACCTTAATCCAATGTATACCGATTGTGATGCTCTTTCAGGTTTGAACGTTAATGAATCAGGACAAGGTACGTTAATTGATCTCTATCCTATCGGAAATGGAGCGATCAGGTACCGGAGAGGAAAAGGATGCATCCATTTTTTTACCTTGGAAGGAAGATTATTGAAAAGTTGCCACATCTCCTCAGTTGAAGACATAATCTGTCTTTCCAATTCAGGTTTATTTTTCTATCGATATGTTTCAATCGACAACAAGATACAAACAGGAAAAATAATGGTAAGATGAAAACATTTTTTTCTTTAGTCATAATTGGCGCATTTTTATCAATAAAACAGGTTGCCTCACAAACTGCTATTCAACTGCCTTTTACCAGTGTATTATTTTACCGGTTCTTAAGTTCAATGGGAGTTCAGAAAGGAAAGGTGTTAGTGAAGTAATTTATTATCAAAATGAATCCTGACAGGTTTCAAAAACCTGTCAGGATTTGTAAATGAAATGGATACCAAGACAATTAATTTTATCCGTATGGGCACCCTTCTGATTTATTTTGATTTAAGGTGTTGCAAAATTAGGTGTCTTTTACCGGCCAGAAATTTTATTCCGAAAGAATTGTTTTGTAGATAATATAAATGAACAAAAACACAAAGCCACAAAGAAATATAAATGAATATTCTTTGTGGCTTTGTGGCTTCGTGTTTGAGCAATTATAAACCTACTCAGTTTTCTTAGGGCTGTTCCCCGCGATGGAATCGCGCATGTGGGTATCGGCTTCTATATTCTTGTATTTCATATAGTCCATAATCCCCAGGTTGCCCGAGCGGAACGATTCGGCCATGGCCAGCGGGATTTGGGCTTCGGCTTCGATAACTTTGGCACGGGCTT
>CAZSIK010000121.1:0-7934 GCA_964606515.1 uncultured Prolixibacteraceae bacterium | reverse complement strand
GCGGCGCTCTTCGGCTTTGGCCTGGGCAATGTTCTTGTCGGCTTCGGCCTGGTCCATCTGAAGGTATGCGCCAATGTTCTTGCCGATGTCGATGTCGGCGATGTCGATCGAAAGGATTTCAAAAGCGGTTCCTGCATCCAGTCCTTTTTCAAGAACCACACGCGAGATGTAGTCGGGGTTCTCGAGCACAGTTTTATGCGACTGCGACGAACCGATCGACGAAACAATACCTTCGCCAACGCGGGCCAGCACGGTGTCTTCGCCGGCACCACCCACCAATTGCTTGATGTTGGCACGAACGGTAACACGGGCCTTACAAATCAGCTGGATACCGTCTTTTGCCACTGCTGAAACCGGTGGGGTATTGATTACCTTTGGATTAACCGACATGCGAACGGCTTCCAGTACATCGCGGCCGGCCAGGTCGATGGCCGTGGCCATTTTAAAGGTCAGGTCGATGTTGGCTTTTTCGGCTGAAACCAGGGCGTGTACCACGTTTTCGACATGCCCTCCGGCCAGGAAGTGGGCTTCCAGTTCATCGCGCTTCACAAAACCCAGCCCGGCTTTGTGGGCTTCGATCATGGCACGGGCAATTACTCCCGGGGGCACTTTCCTGAACCGCATCAGGAACAATTGCATCAGCGAAATCCTTACTCCCGATACCAGGGTCGAGAACCACAAGGCAATCGGGATAAAATAGAGCACGATAAACAACAGGATGATCGCCCCTATGATGATGACATAAGTGGGTAATTCGTACATAACGATTTATTTAATGGGTTTAACAATAACAATATTTCCGTCGATTTTTACAACTTCAACCGGGGTATGAGGGTCAATAAAAACTCCCATCGAGCGTACTTCAACAGTGCTTCCGGTAAAGCGGGCATTTCCTCCAGGGGTGCAACGGCTGATGGTAATCCCTTGATCGCCCGGGTGAATTTTTTGTTCGTCAACCGTTTTTACCACTCCATCGATATCCGATTTCAACATCATCGATTTGGCGGCTTTCCCTTTAAAGAAAAAGTAGAGAAAAACCGGAACGAATACGAGGATGGCAGCTAAGGTGATGTACCCGGCCACTGATCCAAAATATTTAAATGCCAGAAATATGGCCGCCCCGAACGAGACGACGCACCCCACCCCGGCAATGGTGATCCCCGGGATCAGCATGAATTCAACGAACAGCAAAACGATCCCCAACAATACCAAGAGCAGAATAGTTACGATTTCCATAGTATTATTTTAACAGATGATTGTTTTTAATTCTTTCTCAACGAGTGCTTTGCGCATGGGGCGCAACAGCTTGAGCGGGCCTCGCTTGATGTCGCAACGGCCTTTGTAATGAGTGATCATGGTGCATTGTATGGCTTGTTCGGTGGAATGCAGACAAATGTCGACCAGCGCTTCGATGACATAATCGAACGAATGCTCATCGTCGTTGATCAGTATTAGTTGATGATCGATACCAGTAGTATGATCCTTGTCGGTTTCCGTGATTATTTTTGTCGATCTGTCGGTCATTGTGCGCTCATCTTTTTTGCTTCCTCCAAAGTTATTCTTTTTCCGTTATGATAGGCTACAACAAAGGCATCTTTTACCCCTTCAAGCCTTATTTGTTGCTGTAATTTAACCGCATCGCTGAATTGGGCCAATTCACCCACGGTATACACATCGGCTCCTTTTTCATTGGTGTTCTTATCAATTTTACGCAGTATCGAAAGTCGTTTGAACATTTTATCGACTTGCGCGGGGAGCTTGCCTTGGTAGGTTCCGATTTGTACTTTATAAATTACTGTATTTTCAGGGATTGATGGTAATGTGAGTGCTGGGTCCTGAATATTTTGTACGGTGTCGGTAACAATTGAATCCTTTGCAGCTTGTTCTTCTTGTAAGGCACGTAAGGTGTTTTCGGCTGCAATTCTTTTGGCCTCTTGTTTATTCTCCCAGGCGGTCACGATTGAATCGTTTTCCAGTTTCAAATGGTATGTTTGTTCCTCGGAGGCATTCTTCCAGTGTTCCAATTCCTTATTTTGCGCAGTTAGAAACAATTCTCCGATAAGGGGCTGCAGTTCCATCATTTCTTGTTCCGATTGAACGACCTGGGCAGCTACAGCCTCCTTCTCCGCTGCAAGGTTCAGCTGACCATAACGGTTACGGAGAAGGTTGGTTCGGATGATCAGCGAATCGAGGTGGTTTTGGCTGTTCCAGGCTTTGAGGTAAGCATCGCGCGCCTGGGATACCTTGAACTGGGAAATGTGCCGGTACGAAATTCCAGGGCTTAACCTGAATTCAATCAGTTGGGAGTCGAGTAATGCGGGTATGGCTAAAGGTTCCGGCTCAGGTTGTTCAGGTTGAGGAGCTTCTGAAGGAACAGGTTCTGTTTTGGGTTGTTCTACCATTCCTGAGAAGGGGTTTTCCCCTTTTCGGGCCATGTCTTCCAACTTGCTGAGTTCCCATTTCTTTTGTTCTTTTTTCGATACTTTTGAAGCAAACAGGATATATTGTTTCAGTGCATTTTCAAAATCCGACAAGGCATGGTAGTTTTTTCCAATACAGAAAAAAACATCGGAAGGAACTTCGCCATTCGATGCAAATAAAAGGATATCCAGGGTCTGTTGTCCTAATTGCCCGGTTTGGGTGCGGCAACTGCCATGATAATAAGCCAAGCGGTTGTTCTGGGGGAAAAGTGTAAATTGTTCGCTATAAAAACTGCTCACTTTTTCGTATTGTTGCTTCTCGAAAAGTTTCACAGCTTCGCGTTCACTCATCTGGGCCATGATGAAAAACGGAATGGAGCTAAGAACAAAAACTAGCAAGATGATGTTGAAATTGGAATATCGTAACATGGTTTCGATACAATTAGTTAAAAACTCAAAAATAGAAAAACATTACGGTTATGGCAACAGTAAAAAAAGGCGATTTGGCGCCTGATTTCAAAGGGTTCAACCAAAATGGCGAAGAAATATCGTTGAAAGGATTCGTTGGTAAAAAAGTAATTTTATATTTTTACCCCAAAGACAACACCTCGGGTTGTACAGCCGAAGCCTGTAACTTGAACGATAATTACCAATATTGGCTTAACAAGGGGTACGAGGTGGTAGGGGTCAGTCCCGACAGCGTGTCTTCACATAAAAAATTCGCCGATAAATATGGCTTGGGTTTCAACCTGATTGCCGATCCTTCGACCGAAATTTTACAGGCTTACGGTGTTTGGGGCGAAAAAAAGATGTACGGTAAAGCGTATATGGGCGTTTTGCGTACTACATTTGTGATTGACGAAACCGGAATAATTGAAGCCCGGTTCGATAAGGTGGATACAAAAGAACACACCAAACAAATTATTGATACATTACAATTATGAGTGACGAAAAATCGAAAATCAACAGTGAAAAACTGAAAGCGCTTCAGTTGACCATCGACAAGATCGACAAGTCGTTTGGCAAAGGCTCGATCATGCGTTTGGGAGACAAAGCCATCGAAGATGTACCCGCCATACCCTCCGGGTCCATCGGTTTGGATGTAGCTATGGGCGTAGGAGGCTACCCCAAAGGGCGCATCATCGAAATCTACGGTCCCGAATCTTCCGGGAAAACAACCCTGGCCATTCATGCCATTGCTGAAGCTCAAAAAGCAGGTGGCATCGCGGCCATCATCGATGCCGAGCACGCGTTCGACCCCACTTACGCGCGAAAACTGGGCGTTGATATTGATGAATTGCTGATCTCGCAACCCGACAATGGCGAACAAGCCCTCGAAATTGCCGACAGCTTGATTCGCTCGGGTGCCATCGACATCATCGTGATCGACTCGGTGGCCGCTTTAACCCCTAAAGCCGAAATCGAAGGCGACATGGGTGACTCGAAAATGGGACTCCAGGCCCGTCTGATGTCGCAAGCCCTAAGAAAACTTACTGCCAACATCAGCAAAACCAAAACTTGTTGCATGTTCATCAACCAATTGCGCGACAAGATCGGTGTAATGTTCGGTAATCCTGAAACCACAACCGGAGGGAACGCCCTTAAGTTCTATTCATCGGTGCGCCTCGATATCCGGAGGATAGGACAGATCAAAGATGGCGAAGAAGCCATGGGAAGCCATACCCGGGTGAAAGTGGTCAAGAATAAAGTGGCCCCTCCTTTCCGTAAGGCCGAATTCGACATCATGTTTGGCGAGGGAATCTCTAAAACCGGAGAAATTGTCGATCTTGGCGTTGAAAACAACATCATCAAGAAAAGCGGCTCCTGGTTCAGCTATGGAGATACCAAGCTGGGACAAGGCCGCGAAGCAGTGAAGAGCCTGATCAAAGACAATCCTGAACTTGCCCAGGAGCTTGAAACTAGAATTCTTGAAGCAATCACTAACAATCCCCCTACGGAAATGTAGTGGGTTATGAAATAGTAATAACTTAGCTATCTTTCCGGTAAAAATTCTTCTTGCCGGAAAGATTTTTTTTATTTGTATCCCTAAAACAAACAAGTCATGAAGGTTTTGAAATTTGGCGGGACCTCGGTAGGCAGTGTCGAAAACCTCAGGAAGGTCAAAGAAATCGTGGTGCATCAAAACGAGGATGTACTGGTTGTGGTTTCCGCTTTGGGCGGAGTAACCGATAAAATTCTGTCGATGGCCCGAACTGCCGCAACCATGAAAACCTTCGATACAGCCGCGATGCTTGAAATTGAAACCCGGCATTTCGAAATGATCAGGGCCCTGTTTCCTGAAGAACAACAACAAGAAGTGTTAAACACCGTTGCTGTACGTCTTGATGAATTAAGCAATTTGCTGAAGGGGGTTTCGTTGCTTGGAGAACTTACCCCTCGCACCCTCGATCGTGTAGGTGGATGTGGAGAGTTGCTCTCTTCGGCCATTATTGCCCCTTATCTTGGTGCAAAATGGATCGACAGCAAAGCGTTGATTAAAACCGACAGCAATTATTTAAAAGCGGCAGTTCAATTTTCTGCTACAAACAAAAACATACAGGAAGCCTTTGCCGGTTTTAAAGGCAGAGCTGTAGCTCCAGGATTTGTGGCCTCAAATGAATCGGGCGATACAACTACTTTAGGCAGGGGGGGCTCCGACTATACTGGGGCCATTTATGCTGCTGCACTCAATGCTGAATCACTTGAAATCTGGACCGATGTAGACGGTTTCATGACTGCCGACCCGCGCGTGATCAGCAAAGCTTATGTTATTGATTATCTAACTTATGCCGAAGCAATGGAGTTGTCGCACTTTGGTGCCAAGGTAATTTATCCTCCCACCATTTTACCCGTGTACCGAAAAAAAATACCGGTTTGGATCAAAAATACCACCAATCCCGATTTCCCCGGAACTCTGATCGGTTCAGATAAACGAAATGGGAATGGGAAGATCATAAAGGGAATTTCTTCTATTTCAACTATTTCGCTCATTACCTTGCAAGGTGGGGGTATGGTTGGGGTTACCGGGGTTTCGATGCGCTTGTTTTCGGCATTGGCAAGCCAAAACATCAATGTGATCCTGATTTCACAAGCTTCATCCGAGAATTCGATTTCGGTGGCTGTATCGGGGACAGAAGCAAAACTAGCTGTTCAATCTGTCGCCAATGAATTTCAATTCGAAATTGATAACGGATTGATCAACGGTGTAGTCGAAGAAGACGATCTTTCGATTGTAGCCATTGTTGGGGAAAACATGAAAGAAAGCCCGGGCATTGCTGGAAAGCTTTTCAATACCATCGGCAAGAACGGCATTAATGTGCGGGCCATTGCCCAGGGCGCTTCGGAGCTCAATATCTCCTGGGTAATCAAAACCTCCGACCTGAGAAAAACCCTGAATGTGGTGCACGAGGGATTTTTCCTTTCTACTTATAAGCAAGTAAACTTATTCCTTATGGGAATTGGCACCGTGGGGGGCCAGTTTCTTGCCCAATTGCAACAACAACAAAAATTGCTACTTAAGGATAAAAGGCTTAAAATACAGCTTGTTGGTGTGGCTAATTCAAAAAAAATGCACTTCAATATCGATGGTATAGCACTACCGGATTATAAACATTTGCTAAAAGAATCAAGCCTTATTTCTTCTCCGGAAAGATTCTCTGAAAAAATGATAGGGATGAACCGTTTTAATTCAATTTTTGTTGATTGCACGGCAAACGAAGAAGTGGCCGGCCAATACCTCAAGGTTCTGGATGCCAATATTTCGGTGGTTGCCGCCAACAAAGTAGCCGCTTCGTCCGATTATTCAACCTATAAAGAATTGAAAGAGAAAGCGGTGGCAAAAGGGGTGAAGTTTCATTTCGAAACCAACGTGGGTGCGGGTTTACCCATTCTTTCAACCATTAAAGATTTGGTGAACAGTGGCGACCGGATATTGAAAATTGAAGCGGTCCTTTCGGGTACCTTGAATTATATCTTCAATACCATTAGTAAAGAGGTGCCGCTAAGCAAAGCCATTGAAATGGCAAAGGAGGCTGGATTCTCGGAGCCCGACCCACGCATCGATCTCAGTGGAAAAGATGTAGCCAGAAAACTGCTGATCTTAGCCCGTGAATCGGGTTATGAGATTGAAGCAGATCAGATTATGGTGGAGAAATTCATCCCGGAACCTTTGATGGACGATTCAATGGAGCAGTTTTGGAAAGGGGTTCGCGGGCTTGACGAGCAATTTGAGCAGCGAAGGAGTCAATTGGAAGCTGAAAACAAAAAATGGCGGTTCGTGGCCACCTTTGAACCCGGAAACGCGCTGATCGGGCTTCAGGAAGTCGACAGTCGTTCACCCTGGTACGACCTCGAAGGAAGCAACAACATCATTTTGCTGACCACGCAACGCTACAATGACTACCCAATGCAGATCAAAGGGTATGGCGCTGGCGCAGGGGTAACGGCGGCAGGCGTTTTTGCCGATATCATGAGGATTGCCAATATTTAGGGAACAAGGAACAAGGAACAAGGAACAAGGAAATGGAAAAAAAGGAAAAGTCATTGGGAAAAAGGTGTTGGGAAAAAGGTGTTGGGAAAAGGGAGATGCCTTGGATTATAACTTTTATTGCTTGGGCGTTAATGATGGGGTGCGATTTAGACCCACAACACGAAGAAAATATAATCACAAACTCGAGAGATACGCTTGTGCAGGTTTCAGTAATCGATGCTTTGCTTCAGGGGATGTACGACGGGATTTACCCCATTGGCAAATTGTTGAACCATGGAAATACCGGAATAGGTACTTTTCATGCCCTTGAGGGAGAGATGGTGGTACTGAACGATACGGTTTTCCAGGTGCTGGCATCGGGACAAGTGCTTAAACCCGCCCTTGAAACCACTACCCCCTTCGCTGCCATTGCCCCTTTTATTGCCGATACTGCCTATACTTTAACGGCTTTCACCTTCGACAGCCTGAAACAGAATTTCGACCGGTATTTTCCTACGCAAAATATTTTCTATGTAATCAAAATGAAGGGGGAATTCGAATATATGAGAACCCGGAGCGTACCCCGCCAGGAAAAACCTTATAAACCCCTGGTTGAAGTAACAGTCAACCAACCTGAATTTGGATTTGAAAAAGTTCAGGGCGATATTGTGGGCTTCTTTTGTCCCGAATATGCCAAAGGGGTAAATGTTACTGGTTTTCACCTTCATTTTCTGACCTCCGACAGAAGCGGGGGCGGGCATATCCTTAATTTCAACTTAAAAAACGGGAGTATGGAGATAGGTTATTTGTTCGATTACCGATTGATTCTACCTGAAGGGGGCGATTTTTTCGGAGGCGATTTTTCAATCGACCGACAAGATGAACTCGAAGAAGTCGAAAAATAATTTTCCCATTGACCTTTTCCCTAATGACTAATGACAAATGACCTTTTCCCAATGACCAATGACTTTCTTCCCAATGACAAAATACAATTTACAATGAAATACATTATTATACTGGGCGATGGCATGGCCGACGAGCCCATC
>CAZSIK010000120.1:0-11734 GCA_964606515.1 uncultured Prolixibacteraceae bacterium | reverse complement strand
GGTGTTGTCCTGAAAAGTAAATTGATAGAAGATCAGATTTCCTGAATAATTGTTCATAAGTGATGGCGCCACTTTTTATCTTGTGTTCAACTGCTTCAGCAATATCCCGCTCATGCAAGGGGTAATCGTGCCGGTTGCCACCAGCCCGGTCTTCCTTGATCGAGAAAAAATCGATTGAAAACTTATTCCGGTTGGCAAAACGATGGAAGAACCGGGTTCCGATGGTGTTGTTTTCAAGTGGAGACAATTCAGAAAATCCATCCTGATTGGCATCAAAAGGATCGCGTTCGCGGGTAAATCCATAAACCGATATTCCTGTTTTTCTGTCATCAGATACAATAGAAGTGTTAAAATTGACGGAATAGTCAAGGCTGCTTTTTTCTGTTTTCTTCATTCCAACACCAACGAGCGCCCCGTTAAAGCCCAGTTCATAGGTGTTAATCACCGGATCTTTTAAAATCAGGTTTATTGTTCCGGCAATCGCATTGCTGCCAAACAAAGCCGAAGCTCCACCACGCACAACCTCAACTCTTTCGATCATGTTCGAAGGGATCAATTCGAGGCCGTAAACTCCGGCTAATCCACTGAAAATTGGACGACTGTTGATCAGGATTTGTGAATAGGGACCCTCCATTCCATTCATCCTGACTTGGGTAAAACCACAGTTTTGACAATTGTTTTCCAGCCTTAACCCCGGACAAAAATTCAATCCTTCACTTAGTGTAACCGATTGAACTGAATTAAAAAGCCGGGGAGAAAGAGTACTGACAATAACCGCAGCATCCGTTCGCTTTTGCTCGTTTCTGCTGGCAGAAACCACTACTTCTGAAATATTCAACATATCTTCCTCGAGCTCAAATTTGATTTCAACCGACTCCCCTTTTTGGGTTACCAAGGTAATTTCCTTTGTTTCGCAGCCCATGCAGCTGGCCACAATGGTGATTTCACCAATAGGAACATTAACAAGTTGAAAATGGCCGGTTTCGTCGGTCAAGGTCCCCAAAGTGGTTCCTTTAATCGAGATGTTTGCAAAGGGTACATGCTGGTTCCCGATTCTTACATGACCAAAAACATTGGTGTCGGTTTTTATTGAGAATACTTTTATTGGGAATAGTATCGATAGCAACAATAAATAAATGAATACACTACAACTTTTCATTGTCTGTTTTTTTTAATGAATAAAGAAACAACCCAGTATTAATAAAGCAATGGTTTGGCAAAATGAATTGCTGATGAAGTGACTTTTACGAAACAAAGGGTGGAGCCCTGCCCGATGTTATTTGAAGATAAATAAGTTGTAGATGGTTTATATGAAGAACAATGATTTTTTCAGAGTAGCTAACATTCAGAATACTATTTAAATACTCTTCGATAAAACCAGCATTTTCAATATTTTTTAAAAAGAACAATTCAAATTTTGAATGATGATGGGTTTTTATTGGCTGGCTATCATTGGTCTTATTGTAAGGGTGGGCATGAGAAACCAGGGTGCCGTTGGGCAAACGGTGAAAGTGGAAGTTGACCGTTTGATTGAAGCTTAAAAGGCCCCACAAACCAATCATAAGAACGGCCAGTACTTGTATTCCTATTTTCCTGATATATCTCTTCATTGCGGTTGCAAAGATAGAACTTGGCTTTGTTTAAGCAATCCCTGCTTTTAGGGATTTTTAGTTCGATGAAATTAAAATAAATGAAGTATTTTTAAGGCTTAATCACCGTATTGTTTCATGCAAAAAATTTTTATAGATATGAAAATCAATAGAATAATTCTGGTTCTTGCTTTCTTTTCCCTCCTATGTCTTCTGAAAGCCGAGGTTCGTATGCCCTCTGTTTTTACCTCGAACATGGTTATGCAACAACAAACTGAAGTAGCTGTTTGGGGTTGGGCTAAAGCCAATAGTACGATTACGGTAGTGCCGTCGTGGAACAAAAAAAGCTATCAAACAAAAGTCGATGCCGATGGTAAATGGAAGCTTAAAGTGCAGACCCCATCGGCTGGCGGCCCCTACGAGCTGCGCATCAGCGATGGGAAGGCAATAACCCTGAACAATATTTTGATTGGTGAAGTTTGGTTGTGCAGTGGCCAATCGAACATGGAGATGCCCATGAAGGGGTTTCCCGGTCAACCGGTTTTAGGTTCGAACATGGCCATCCTCAAATCGAAGAACAGCAATATTCGCATGGTAACTGTACCACGCAACCCAAAGGCACAGCCCCAGGACGATTTCGAAGGCCAGTGGGTAGAGGCGAATCCTGAAACTGTTGCCAATTTTAGCGCTACGGCCTATTACTTTGCCCACTTGTTGCAGGAAATGATCGGCGTACCGGTGGGCCTGATTGATGTGACTTACGGCGGTTCCTGTGTGCAAACCTGGATGAGTCGCCAAACTTCAGTGCCGTTCGAGGACAAAGGTTTTCCAGAAAAGGATGAGGACATCAAAGACAAAAGCCGCACACCCACTGCCCTTTTCAACGGGATGCTTCACCCGGTTATTGGATATGGCATTCGGGGCGCCATTTGGTACCAGGGTGAAACCAACTACAAGGAGCCCGATCGTTATGAAGAACTGTTTCCCAAAATGGTGGCTGAATGGCGGAATCTTTGGCAGGTAGGCGAATTCCCATTCTATTATTGCCAGATTGCTCCATACAACTACTTGGGATATAACAACATTCCAAACGATCCCAAATTCAATTCAGCCTATCTTCGCGATGCCCAACGGAAGAGTGTAAAGACCATTCCTAATTCGGCTATGGCCGTTTTACTCGACACCGGTGAAAAAAATTGTATTCATCCTGCCGACAAGCAGAAGGCCGGTGAGCGGCTTGCCCTTCTTGCCTTGGCCAAAACATACGGATTGAAAGGCTTTGGTTTTGAAAGTCCCGAGTACAAGGCGATTGAAATTGCCGGAAGCACCGTAATTGTTTCATTCGACAATGTTCCAAATGGACTGACTACCTTCGGGAAGGAAATCACTGCGTTTGAAATCGCAGGTGCCGACAAAAAGTTCTACCCGGCCACGGCGCAAATGCGCAGCAAATCAATTGTGCTGGCCTCGCCAAGGGTGAAAGATCCGGTTGCCGTACGCTATGCATGGAAAGATGTGGTTGATGCAGAAATTTTCAGCACCGAAGGCTTTCCTCTTTCGTCGTTCAGGACAGATGACTGGTAGAAACTTCGTTGGCAAGTCGATGATTGGATAGAACCAATTTTAATTGAAAAAAATTTGATGATGCAGGTTTTCTGGAAGAGATATCAAAAATATGCCATAGAAATTATCTGATAATGAATAAACATATTTTTTCACTTGCAGCCCTTAGCTTGTTGCTACTTTCCATAACAGCCATTGCCTCGAAGCATTATACTGAGGCCTACAACCCGGTTTGGACCGCGCAATCGGCCAACTCTTCGGAATCGATGCCCTGTGGTGGTGGCGATATTGGCCTTAACGTCTGGGTCGAAAATGGCGACTTACTCTTTTATATCCAACGCAGCGGCACCTTCGACGAGAATAATACCTTCCCAAAACTGGGCCGTATCAGGGTAAAGCTTTCTCCCAATCCTTTCGAAGGTGAATTTTTCAGGCAAGAATTGATGCTGCACCAAGGCTATGTGCAAATAGAAGGCCGCAACGGGCGCAACTCGGCCACCGTAGAGGTGTGGGTCGATGTGTTTCGCCCTTTCATTCAGGTGGAAATAAACGGCAATTTTGCCTCCCAGGCTGTGGTTACCTACGAGAATTGGCGGTATGAAGACCGAGCACTTCGCAAGTCCGAAAGCTTTGGAAATGCATACAAATGGGCACCCCCTACCGGGCTTCAGCAAAAGAAAGATGAAATTGCCTTTTCAGGCGACCGGGTGCTGTTTTACCATCGTAACCAGGGCCCAACGGTTTTTGATGCCACGGTGAAACAGCAAAAAATGGAGGCGGTGAAAGATCAGCTCTACAATCCGCTCGAAAACCTCACCTTTGGCGGCATCCTGTTTGGAAAAAATATGGTGAAGGGCCGTATTGTTGAGAGTATAAACCTCGATACGCCTTTCCGGGGATGGCAATTGCAAAGTGTAAAACCCGCGCGCACGCATCAGGTTTCGCTTGTGTTGCACACCGATAATTGCGAATCGGCAGGAGTATGGCAATCTTCCCTGGAAGCCAGCATTGCCGAGTTTGAGCAAAATGCAAAAACAGCCCGCATAGCCACACAAAACTGGTGGAACGATTTCTGGGAGCGGAGCTTCATCAAAATTAACCATCAAAAGGCCGACACGGCTTGCGAAGCCTGGCAAATTGGCCGGAATTACCAATTGTTTCGTTACCTATTGGGCTGTAACGCCTTTGGCGATTGGCCCACCAAATTCAATGGCGGCCTTTTTACTTACGATCCGGTTTTTACGAACGAGAACAGGGCTTTTACCCCCGATTTCCGCAACTGGGGCGGTGGCACTTTCACAGCCCAAAACCAGCGCTTGGTGTATTTTCCCCTGTTCAAAAGCGGTGATTTCGATATGGTGAAACCCCAAATCGATTTTTATGTGCGTCTGCTCAAGAATGCAGAACTGCGTAGCCAGCATTATTGGGGTCATGGCGGTGCCAGTTTCACCGAGCAAATCGAAAATTTTGGTCTGCCCAACCCAAGTGAATATGGCTGGAAACGTCCCGAAAATTACGATGCTGGCATTGAATACAATGCATGGTTGGAATATCAGTGGGATACTGCCCTTGAAATATGCGAAATGGCTTTGTTGCTGAACCGTTACACGGGTAAAGATATTTCGGAATACCTTCCATTAATAGAGAGTTGTTTGACCTTTTTCGACGAACACTACCAATATCTTGCCAGTAAAAGGGGCATCCGGGTACTCGACAGCAATGGCCATCTGGTGCTGTATCCTGGCTCGGCCTGCGAAACCTATAAAATGGCCACCAACGCGGTGAGTACCCTCGTGGCCTTACAAGAAGTAAGCAAAGGATTGCTCACTTTGAATGAAATTTCTTCGGACTCGGTAAGAAGAACCCGATGGGAAGGATTCTTAAAACGGATTCCTCCTATATCGTACCGTGTGCTTGAGGATAAAAAAATGATAGCTCCTGCGAGAATGTGGGAAAGGGTTAATAATACCGAAGTCCCCCAATTGTATCCGGTTTTTCCATGGAGATTGTTTGGCGTGGGGAAGCCCGATTTGGATGTGGCCAGGAATACCTACCTGAACGACCCCGATGCCCTGAAATTTCGTGGACATGCCAGTTGGAAGCAGGATGTAATTTGGGCAGCCTGCCTTGGTTTGACTGATGAGGCCGTTCGTCTGCTCAAGTTGAAGCTGGGCGATTCGGGAAGGCGTTTTCCGGCATTCTGGGGACCTGGCTTCGATTGGGTGCCCGATCATAACTGGGGTGGCTCTGGAATGATTGGACTTCAGGAAATGCTGCTTCAAACCAATGGCGATAGAATTTTGCTGTTCCCGGCCTGGCCAAAAAACTGGGATGTGCATTTCAGGTTGCATGTGTCAAAAAATACGATGGTTGAAGCAGGGGTAAACAATGGGAAAGCCGTTATATATAAGGTAACGCCATCTGAACGTGCAGCAGATACTGAGGTAATGCTTAAAGATTAAGCTTTTGCAAAAAGCAAAAATCAAATAGAATCTTTGCGTACTTTGCGCCTTTTTGTAAATAATCACTCTTGCAAAGAACGCGGAGAGCTCAAAGAAATCAGGAAAGCCTTTTGGCTAGCAAAAATTATCGATAGAAAAGGAAGTACAATGAATACAAGTAAGTTTACCCTCATCCTGTTGTTTGCAAACATCTTTTTAATTTATGCTTGCAGCGATGGCAAACTGAGCGTTCACGCAACTTCAACAGGCAATAAAGCGGAAGCTTTTGGTGTGAGTACCCTCAATTTTCGTTTTAGCTGGAAACTCAATTCCAAGGAGCGAAATACGGAACAAATAGCTTATCAGGTTATGATTGCTTCCGACCGGGAATCGCTTAATGGGCAAAACCCTCTTTGGGATTCAGGCAAAACAGAATCGGATCAGAGTATTTTGGTCGATTACACTGGCCCCATTTTGAAACCTGGCAAAAGTTACTTTTGGAAAGTAAAGGTTTGGGACAGCCATGGAAACGAATCGGCATGGAGCCCGGCAACCCGTTTTATTACTGCTTTGGAAAGTGAAGCAGATTGGAACAAGGCGCGATGGATTGGCTTTGAAGAACTGCCCGACTCGATGCGCCTGGTGGAAGGTGTTACTGGTTACGGCAACTTATCGCTCGATAAAGTTGAAAAGAGGGCTGTGGTCCCACAGTTTCGCAAAGAGTTTACCTTGAGAAACAATATTGAATCGGCCACCCTGTTTATTAGTGGACTTGGTCACTACGAAGCCAGCATCAACGGCCACAAGGTAGGCGACGATTTCCTTGCCCCTGGCTGGACCCACTACGACAAAACCGTACTCTACAATATTTACGATATAACCAGCATGTTGAAACGCGGCGAAAATGCTATTGGCGTGATGGTGGGCAACGGGTTCTTTTACAACAACCGCGAGCGTTACCGCAAACTGATCATTGCCTATGGTTTCCCTAAAATGATCTGCAAGTTACATATTCAATATAAAAATGGTGAAAGTGAAACCATTGCATCGGACAAACGTTGGCAAATGAAACCATCGCCCATCACCTATTCGAGTATTTATGGGGGTGAAGATTATGATGCCCGCATGGAGGAAGATGGCTGGAATCTTCCTGGCTTCAAGGGTTTGGACTGGCAACCCGCTCAGGAAGTGAAAGCACCTAAGGGTGTGCTGAAGCCTGAAGAGAATCATCCGTTAAAAGTGATGGAAACCTTCGAACCGGTGAGAATCACACAGCTGAATGATACCGTTTTTGTGTACGATTTCGGGCAGAATGCTTCGGGTATTGTTTCTTTGAAGATCAAGGGGAACTATGGCAATACGGTACAACTCCGTCCTGGAGAGAACCTAAGTGAGGAAGGCTTTGTGAACCAGCGTGGTTCAGGATCACCTTATTTATTTCAATATACGTTGAAGGGAGAAGGAGAAGAAACCTGGAGCCCACGTTTCACTTATTATGGTTTTCGCTATGTGCAAGTAACTGGTGCGGTACCTGATACGGCAAAAAACTTAAATGGACTGCCCGTGATCCTCGCGTTGAAATCGCTGCACACCCGTAATGCCACACCTCAGGTGGGTACTTTCGAATGCTCAAACGAATTATTTAATCGAACCTTCAACCTGATCAACTGGGGTATCAAAAGTAACATTCAGAGTGTGATGACCGATTGTCCGACCCGTGAAAAGCTGGGCTGGTTGGAGCAAACCCATCTGGTGGGCCCAAGTGTTCATTACAATTTCTGCCTCTACAACATGTTTCACAAACTGATTGGTGATATGAAGGATGCCATGACCAATGAAGGCCTGGTCCCCAGCATTGTGCCCGAATACATCAACTTTGAATATTTCGATCAGGCGTTCCGCGATTCACCGGAATGGGGCAGTGCCCTGTTAATGCAACCCTGGTTGATGTATAAATGGTATGGCGATCTTGCTGTACTTGCAACAACATGGTCCCAAATGCAAGGGTATTTTTCCTATCTCGAACAAAAATCATCGGGTTTTTTACTTTCGCACGGCTTGGGCGACTGGTACGATGTGGGGCCTCAAGTGCCTGGCTATGCTCAGCTTACCCCTGTCCCATTGGTTGCCTCGGCCATGTATTATCACGATGCGGTTTTAATGTCAGACATCGCGAAAATCATGGGCAAACCCGACGATGAACAACATTATCGTCTATTAGCCGACAACATCAGGAAGGCATTCAATGAGAAATTTTATTGTACCGACAAAAAAGTTTATGGCACTGGAAGCCAAACTTCGATGGCCATGCCCCTGAGTTTGGGAATTGTTCCGGAAGAGGATGTCCCAATGGTTTTCAATAAGCTACTTCAAACGATTCAAACCGACAGCAACCGGATTACCACCGGAGATATCGGATTTCATTTCCTGATGGACGTGTTGATTAAACATGGGGCAGCTGAATTGTTGTATGCCATCAACATGCGCGACGATGTTCCTGGCTATGGTTATCAGCTGAAAAAAGGGGCAACCTCGCTTACCGAGTCGTGGCAGGCGCTCGAAACAAAATCGATGAACCACATGATGTTGGGTCATCTGATGGAATGGTTCTACAGTGGACTGGCTAGTATCGGACAAACTGACTACTCGGTTGCCTATCGGGAAGTGCTGATTGCTCCCCAACTGGTTGGTGACCTGAATCATGTCTCGGCTAGTTTTGAATCGCCTTATGGAGAGATTGTTTCCGACTGGAAGAATCAGGATGGAGTTTTTTATCTACAAGCCACTATACCAGTTAATTCGGTAGGAATTATAAAATTACCCTATGAAAAGGGGCAATCGGTTTTTGAATCAGGCAAACCAATTGCTGAAAGAAAAGAGATCGTAATCGAAAAAGAAGCCGACGATCATATTTCTTTGATGGTGGGTTCGGGTAAGTATTCTCTTGAAGTGAGATAGTATAAAACTTAAAAATTTTAGGATCAATAAAGATTAATGCCAATCTTGATCTTGAAATCAACGTTCAGCCAATTCAATAAATAATCATTGACAAATGAAATTGTTAATCGAATCGGTGCATTAATTTTTCAGCCATCTTTGAATATTGATCGTATCCCTGGTCTTTAACCCTATCAAATACACTCCACGTGGAAAGCCGTTAGTGTCGATAAGCATGGTTTGGTCGCCCGGTTCAATCCCAATCGATTTTCGGTACAGCACTTTTCCTCCCAGGTTGCTTACGGTAATCGTTCCATTTCCAGGGTAATTGGCTCCTAATTGAATTTTGAGTTTGGATGTTCCTTTTTGTTGTGTACAAATCATTTCAATTGCATCCTGATCTCTTGTCCCGAATGAGGTTTTTGAAGTAGACACACCCAGCAGATAAAAACAGGCATTCTTCACCATCGAAATTCCATCGTCGGTTAAATTCGCGTAAGAAGAGCTATTGATGCCAATCTGGATGAAATTCTTTTTAATAGAAGTTCCCGCAACACTAGTTCCTGCCGGGATTTCGAAAACCGAAACTTGTGCGGTTTGGCCTTTTACATAAGCCAAGGAACTGATGCTCCCACCTGAAACACTTTTTAAACTGGCCGGGTTCATATAGGTAAGGCCTTTTGCATTGCCCACCGAAGTCAATACCTGTACTTCATTTCCGTTAATCCAGCTTACATCCTTGAACATGGGATGGTCTTTCCGGCTTACCACCAGGTTGGTTTCGGTGGCATTTTGTCCGTAAGCAGTCGACGAACCCGACCAGTTCCAGGCCCCGGCATCGCTTTTATAGGAGTGTACCTTCATCATGATAAAGGGTTTGTCGATGCCATTCAACTCGGACACTCCCGGATCGGCTGAGCCGGCCACCTCGCTGAAAACAACCAGGTCGTAATTGCTGTAATCATTGCCGGCATTGGCCGAGTTCACTTCACTTACTTCAAAATTGGGATCAGCCTTCAGTGCCGGAAGAATTTTGATGTCGTTCATATAGGTCGGAACAGAAGGGTTGGTCACATAGGCAATCTTGAATTTCTTTTCACCAAACAAGATGGAGATATTGCCTTGAATGCTCACTGCATCGCCACTGCCACTTATTGTTGTCACAGAAAACATGGATGCTGAAATGGGCGTGCCGCTAATGGTAAGGGTTTTGGCATTGGCATCCTTTAATGCATTCAGCCCAGAGGACAAACCGTCAATGGCAACATCGGTAGCGCCCCCTCCCCAGGTGAATACAATTTGGCTTATGGGAGAACCTGATTGCACAGTCTGATCCAGCTTGCCGCTGTAGGTAAGGGTTGGCGGTTGTACCGAAGTTAAGGTAATGGTAACTTGCTTTGTAACGGGCAAACCGCTTCCGCCCGTTGTGCTTATGGTAAAGGTCCCTGAGGAAACTGGTATTCCGCTGATGGTAAGGGTTTGTTTGTTCGCATCCTTTTCAGCAGTCAATCCTGCCGGAAGGTTTGATACCACCACATCGGTAGCAACTCCTCCCCAGGTAAAAACAAGCGGAGTGATGGGATTTCCTGAAAAGACTTCCTGCATCGGGTTTCCGGCAAGAGAAAGGATGGGGGTGGCAGGACAACCGGAAAATACTTCGCCGCTGGCGCTAACCATCAGGGTAGCACCGGCACCGCAAACAGGATGGGCCACCGCCGCAACCACTTCGTCAACGGGCATGATTTGGTACTCGTAATCGGGACTGGAAACGGTTCCATAGTTTTTGATCTTGCCGATGCAATTCACAAAATTGGCGGCTATGGAACCACTTCCGATATCGACTACATTGGCTTTTTCGGGAATATCGAAAACCCCGCCCTCGACATAAACTGTTGAACCGTTGGTGCCGGCAGTGAGGCCAATAGCATCGTCGGTTTCGGGGCTGTTCCAGTAACAATTCAGCATGTGCACTTCGGTATTTCGCCCCCTGATCATCCGGGCTACCACACCTTTTGTCCACCAGCAGTTTTGCCAGGTGATGCTGTAATGGCCATCGGTGGGGTAATCGGAATCGGAACCTCCTACCAGGTTCGAAAAACGGTGATCGGCCGAGCCGCCTGAACCTCCTGCCCTTGGAGGTTTCAGATAGGTGAATTTGCACCATGAAACGGAAATGTCGTCCGAGTTGCCGGTGTTGTCGAAGTTACCGTCGCAACCATCCTGAAACTCGCAATGGTCGACCCAGAGTTTGTAGCACCCTTTGTTTGAGAGCAGGTCGTACCCATCGGTATCGTAAGCACCCGGACCTTCGAAAACCAGGTTCTGGATGATCACGTTGTTTGAGCCTTCGCCCAAATATAAAATTCCTGATCCTGCTGCGGTTTGATCGAGGTTGATCAGTCGTGCCCCCGGCAAACCAATGATCGATTTGTTTTTTAGGATAGCCGAAATGCGCGAAGTGGAAATCTTACCCGAGACCAGAATGACCGATTTATTGCCGTTGACGGCTGCCGATAATTCCTGTGCTGTGGTTACGGTAATCGTATTGTCGGGGGTGGGTGTGCCTCCCCCGGTGGTTCCTTCTGCAAAACCAATAGGTTTGGAAAGCTTGTCGGAAAATGGGGTGGCAAACGAGATTGTATTGCCATAAACCGTTCCCTGAGAATTGATGGCAAAAGCACGGGCATAATAAAGTGTGTTTTCAGCCAATCCATAAATGACTCCTGAAAAAGATCCGGATCCGGTCCCGCATTGGATCGTGTCATTGGCAAGAGTGGGTTCACCGGCCGTGTTCCAGCAAATGCCACGGGTGGTAATGGCATTTCCATCGTTGGTGACATTTCCTCCTATTTCCGCTTTATAGAAATAGATTGATAAAGCTTCAACAGTTTGTACTTCAGGTATTGAAACACTCGTGGTGGTTAATGTTTTTTCGCTTCCGTAAGCAGTTCCTGCACTGTTGGTGGCAAAGGCCCGGTAAAAATATTTCGTATTGGGTTGAAGGGGTTTCATTATGCTGGCATATTGACCCACACCGTAACCATCATCCGAAAACGAATCGCTCAGACTTGGATTTCCAGTTGTGTTCCAGCACACCCCGCGTTTCGAAACAGGTGCTCCGCCCTCATCGGAAACGGCTCCGCCAGCAAGGGCCAACTCGCCCTTCACCTCAGTGGCCGTCACGGTCTCAACAACCGGAAGAGT
>CAZSIK010000119.1:0-11903 GCA_964606515.1 uncultured Prolixibacteraceae bacterium | reverse complement strand
GTTTGTAAAATTTTAATTGATTTACTTAAAGGAATTGTCAACTTGATTTTAATGAAATAAAAAATGGATAATCCCACAGTAAATGTTATCGGAAACGCCCATAATAAATGCCAGGCATTCAGCTTGCCGCAAATGTAAGCTGTATAGCCACCTACCAACATGGGAATTACCGAACCCCTTGCCACTTGGCCAATAACAGAGTTACGAAATATCAGTTTAATCAAAAATGCGGCAACAGGAAAAACTGCAGTATAGATTGCAGCAACTAGTATAAGTTCTTTTAGCATAGTTCTTTAGTTTGTAGTAAAACAATCGAAAATAATTTTATTCAATATGAATCATTTTTTTCAAGATATTGAATATTATCAAAAATAGAAAAAATGTTGAAGAATGTAGAGAAACATATAAAATATATCAAGTTAATTAAAAATATCAAGTAGTGAGCAATTTAGAGGTTGTTCGTTCTTCCGATGTTCATAAACTTCTTCCTAATTTTAATTTGGATGGATTTTTCATCTTCAATTGTGTATTATCATGGCATTTTTTTAACTTCAGTGAGTTCCCCTGAATTGTTTTTCCTATTTTAGCAGCAAAATATAAAGGAAAAATGTACAGGACACATACTTGTGGAGAATTAAGAATCGGTCATGTCGGAAAGACAACTACACTGGCCGGATGGGTACAACGCACACGAAAGCTTGGTGCCATGACCTTTGTCGATTTACGCGACCGATACGGGATTACCCAATTGGTGGTCGACGAAAAAGGATTAGCAGATCTAAAAACCACCATTAACAGCCTTGGCCGCGAGTTTGTTGTGCAAGCCACAGGAATAGTAAGAGAACGCGAAAGCAAAAACAACAAAATAGTAACCGGCGATATAGAGGTGGAAATTACTAGTTTAAGAGTGCTCAGCCCATCAGAGGTGCCACCGTTTACCATACAGAACGATACCGACGGCGGAGATGAACTTCGAATGAGGTATCGTTATCTTGATCTACGGCGCGATACGGTTCGCGAAAACCTCATCCTGCGCTCAAAAATGGCCATTGTCGTCAGGAACTACCTCGATACACTCGATTTTATTGAAACCGAAACTCCGGTATTGATCAAGTCGACTCCCGAGGGCGCACGCGATTTTGTGGTTCCTTCACGCATGAATCCAGGCGAATTTTACGCGCTTCCACAGTCGCCACAACAATTGAAACAGCTATTAATGGTAGCCGGTTTCGACCGCTACTACCAAGTTGTAAAATGCTTCCGCGATGAAGATTTACGGGCCGACCGTCAGCCCGAGTTCACCCAAATCGATTGTGAGATGGCTTTTGTTGAGCAAAACGATGTGCTTACTACCTTCGAAGGGCTTACTCGCCACTTGTTTCGGGAAGTTAAAGGATTCGACCCTGGCGATTTCCAACGAATGTCGTTTGCCGATGCCATGGAAAATTATGGCAGCGATAAGCCCGACATCCGGTTTGGAATGCTTTTCAATAACATTACTGAAAGTGCCAGGGGTAAAGGCTTTCCTGTGTTCGATTCGGCTGAATACATTGTGGCAATATGTGCCGAAGGCTGTAGCGAATATACCCGTAAACAACTGGATGCCTTAATAGATTATGTAAAGCGTCAGCAAATCGGGGCCAAAGGTTTGGTGTATGTAAAATACGGTACCGATGGTTTATTGAAGTCATCGGTCGATAAATTTTATTCCGAGGCCGATTTAAAAGTTTGGGCAGAAAAATGCAATGCCAAACCAGGCGATTTGTTACTGATCTTATCGGGAGAAAAGTCAAAAACCCAAATCCAAATGGGTGCTCTCAGGTTGGAAATGGCCAGGCAACTTGGGTTGATGGATAAAAATGTATTCAAACCTTTGTGGGTGGTTGATTTTCCCTTGTTGGAATGGGATGAAGAAACTGGACGTTATCATGCTATGCACCATCCCTTTACTTCACCTAAACCCGAAGATGTTGCACTACTTGATTCTGATCCGGGGAAAGTACGGGCCAATGCTTATGATCTAGTAATTAATGGTGTGGAAATTGGTGGTGGTTCAGTTAGGATTTTCGACAGTGAACTACAGGCGAAAATGTTCAGCTTGTTGGGTTTTACCCCTGAACAGGCACAATATCAGTTCGGCTTCCTGATGAACGCTTTTAAATACGGAGCTCCGCCCCATGCCGGAATTGCCTTTGGGTTCGACAGGTTGGTGAGCATGTTTGCGGGTTTGGACTCGATCCGCGACGTGATAGCATTTCCTAAAAATAATTCAGGGCGCGATGTCATGATGGACGCTCCGTCGGAAATTGCCAATGAGCAGCTGAAAGAACTTAATCTCAAGGTTGAGCTTCCCGTAAAGAAGTAATTTTGTTCAAAAATAGTGGCCAGAGGGTATAACCTTGTATATACAGGATTATACCCTCTGTTTTTTTCATTTCTTACCGGTAAATTTTCCCTACTTGCCGATTGGCCCCTGATTTCTTTTCCCTACAGCCCTACCTTAGCTCAATCTTTTTATAGCCTGAAAATTTAAACTTTATTTGCCATGAAACTCAATCAATCTGAATGCAGTATTCCTGCTGCCCACAATCATTTTGCCTGGCCTGATCGTAAGGCCTTTGAACCTGGGGGTCAAGTTCGTTTTAATGATGCATTGGAAAACTTAACCCAAAAAGTACTTTTTAAAGGAACAATTTCTTTTAAGAAAGAACTTGGCCTTTTTCGTGAATCTTCGTTAAGCAAGAATGATCCGGTTGCAAATACAATCGAGGGAAATGTGCTAGACCTGCTGATTTTAGGAATGTTTTGGAACGAGTATCACACCTTGGTACCCAAGTATTCAAAGTTGAAAAGGTCGTTACTTGTATCTTTGATTCATTTAAATTCTCAAAATCGGAGAGTTGGGACAAAATTGGAAATTCTTAGAGGAAAAGAACCGCGAAACAATGCTGAGTTGAAGATAGCCACTGAAGTAAGTCTTGAGCAGTTCAATGCTCTGTCTGGTTGGTTGTTGACCCAAAAAGAATTCCATGGCGAGGCTGAACGGATTCAACTTTGGGGCCTTTTCTTTGAATTTTATCCAAAAGCATTTTTCGAGAGTTTGTTTCCGCGGATCATTGCTTTTTCACAGTGGTTTATGCAAGAAGCCAATAGCGTTTTGGGAGAAAACTACCAATCTTTAAGTCAGTTTGATGAAACGGATTATTCACGTTTTCCTGAAAAAGTGGGTTCTGTAACTTTTCATTCCAACAGAGCACTTTACTATTTAAATCTGGTTGGTTCATCAATTTTCAATCGTGCTGAAAGATGTTCATTTGAAAGTACAAGATACAAATCAGTTGTTTTACCTTCTTGTATGATAAAAAAACAAAACTGTCAGGCAATGGTGATCGACAACATTAGGTATTGCGGACATTGCACATCAAATTGTCCGGTTTCGCTAGTTACTCGAAAAATGAATTCACAAGGAATTGAAACTGTTGTAATGGAGCAAGATGGTCAATTATTCAAGAGGCTTAACAAGTATTTAGAAAAAAAACACTCCGGTGTGGTGCTTGCAAGCAATTCAAATAATTCTTTGGAGAATGCCTTTACAATGAAAAAAGAAGGTATTGTTTCTCAAATTGTTGGTCTCGACCAGGTTTGGGCTGGCAGTAATGCCCTGGAATATAATGGAGGGACAAATGTTAGTGTACATCGTTTGGTCAAAATTGTACAATAATAGTTTAAGTTAATTTGTAATTCTGAAGACGGAACCGGTTGTTTTTACCGGTTTCGTTTTTTTTGGGTGGATCATGAAGCCAAGATTGTTTATTTCAAACCCACATTGGTGTAATCGACCTGAAAACCGTGGTACTTTTCGGCAATCCGATCGAGAATCAGGTTTACTTCACCGAACGATTCACTGCGGAGCAACTCGATGCGGAGTTCCCTAAAATTGGGAAGGGTAGGAAAATAGCGGGCAAAATGCCGTCGCATTTCAAAAACTGCGCGGGTTTCATCGTCTTTCCAACTGGCCGAAACCGCGAGCTGGTCTTTCACATTGCAAACTATTTCGGGGACAAATGGCGGTGGCAACAATTCGCCAGTTGCCTGATAATGCTTGATTTCCTTGAATATCCATGGGCGGCCAATAGCTCCCCTGCCTACCATCAGTGCATCAACCCCGGTTTTGTCGAGCAATTCTTTTGCTTTCAGTGGTCCGTTGATGTCTCCGTTCCCGATAATGGGAATTTTCATTCTGGGATTGTTTTTTACCGCACCAATCAGGGTCCAGTCGGCCTCTCCCGTGTACAATTGACTGCGGGTACGCCCATGAATAGCCAGGGCTGCAATCCCAGTATCTTGGAGTTGTTCGGCCACTTCAATAATGTGTTTCGACTGTTCGTCCCAACCCAGCCGGGTTTTTGCCGTGACGGGCAATTTCACGGCATTCACAATTTGACGGGTCATTTCAACCATTTTGGGAATGTCGCGCAACATGCCGGCTCCCGCCCCTTTAGCCACGATTTTTTTCATGGGGCAACCAAAGTTGATGTCGATAAAGTCGGGTTGGGCTTCTTCGGCCACGCGGGCGGCTTCGACCATCGAAGAGATGTTGTGGCCGAAAATTTGGATGGCAACCGGCCGGTCGAAATCGAAAAGGGTCATTTTTTGTTTGGTTTTTTTGACATCTCGGATCAGGGCTTCGCTCGATACAAATTCGGTATACATCACATCGGCCCCATATTTTTTGCACATGTAACGAAACGATTTATACGTTACATCTTCCATGGGAGCCAAAAATAATGGCGTATTACCCAATTCAATATTTCCGATTTTCATATTTAAGCTATTGCAAAACATTGCAAAAGTACAATTTTAGCACGGTTCTGCCCATAACTTATTTTGAAACCGGGATGACCAACGAGAGGGAGGCTCCAGTGGGGGTAATTACAGGGAATACCTGAAAGGGATTTTTTTCATGATTTTTTGCAATGAACAAGCCAATGGCTGTACCAGTCATAGCCCCGAAAAGGGTATCGCTAAGCCAGTGTTCGTTATGGTATAAGCGCTGAAGTCCTCCTAAAGTGGCAATTCCGTAGGCTACTAGGGGAACCCAACGGGTTTCGCGATAACGATAGGCAATTACCGATGCTGCAGAGAAGGCGCTAGAGGTATGTCCTGAATAGAATGAATTGCTTTTCAGGGGGCCTTCCCATCTCAGTGGATCGGGTCCCCGCCAGTCTTCAGGCCTCGATCTTCCTGCTGTATTTTTTACCAATTGAACGATAATCCCGTTAATCAGATAGCTTTCGGTAATCATGAGGGCGGTTTCCAGGTTGTAATTGTCTTTTTTAAGCAAACCATGAAGTGAAAAACCCACTACAGCAAGGGCGGGATAGAGGTTACCGGCGGGCTCCATCAGGCCGAGGAAATGATGGACAGACTCGGATTGATTGTTTTGAATAAATTGGTAAACTGGCTTATCGAAGAGGAAAATTGAACTGGCTGTAAGGGCTGTACCGCTTCCAAAAACGATCCAATCTTTCTTGTCCCAGGATAAAGGAGATGCTACGATTCCAATAGAATTTTTCCATCCGTGTCTGATGGTTTTGGCTACCAGAGATGAATCGGCTGGTTGTTTTGCTGTGCTTGAAGCAACAACTGTGATGAGAAGGAGAAAGATGATGAATGGTTTTGACATGGAATATTATTTTATTCTGAAATGAACGTGTAAAAGTATGAGGATCGGATCATTAATACAAATTAGTTTTCCATGGTTTTGCTTTTCAGTGGCATGGTATTGTAGGAAAAATAAATCTAAGTAAAATTGGGATTTATTCTTTTCTGTTTTGGTGTTTTTGATCGATTCATGTTGGGCTTTTTTTCGTTAGAATATGAATGAGAAAGGTGGCCATGAATCTCATAGCCACCTTTCTTTATTGGGTAAGTTAATGTATTTTACATCATTCCGCCCATTCCGCCACCCATTCCGCCGCCCATCGGCATTGGGGGGTTTTCTTCTTTAATGTCGACCAAAACACATTCGGTAGTTAAGAACATACCGGCTATTGAAGCTGCATTTTCGAGTGCAATGCGGGTAACTTTGGCCGGGTCGATAACCCCTGATTCGTACAGATTCTGATATTCATCAGTGCGGGCGTTATAGCCAAAGTCATTCGTTCCTTCCTTCACTTTCTGAACCACTACGGCACCTTCTTTTCCAGCGTTGTCAACAATTTGGCGCAAAGGTTCTTCAATGGCACGTTTTACAATTTCGATACCAGTTGTTTCATCGGCGTTATCTCCTTGCAGGCCTTCCAATTCCTGAATGGCGCGGATGTATGCAACACCGCCGCCGGGAACAATTCCTTCCTCAACCGCTGCACGGGTTGCGCTTAACGCGTCATCAACACGGTCTTTTTTCTCTTTCATTTCTACTTCCGATGCAGCACCAACATAAAGAACAGCTACACCACCGGCCAATTTAGCCAATCGCTCCTGAAGTTTTTCCTTGTCGTAATCGGAAGTGGTGATCTCGATTTGTTTCTTGATCTGGTTCACGCGGGCACTTATGTTGCCTTGCTCACCATGTCCGTTAACAATGGTTGTGTTTTCTTTGTCGATCGACACTTTTTCTGCCCTCCCCATCATATCAAGGGTAGCTTGTTCGAGTTTCATGCCTTTTTCTTCGGTAATCACAACACCACCGGTAAGAACGGCAATGTCTTCGAGCATTTCCTTGCGACGGTCGCCAAAACCAGGAGCTTTAACAGCGGCTACTTTCAAAGAACCACGAAGGCGGTTAACCACCAGAGTGGCCAAAGCTTCTCCATCGACATCTTCAGCAATGATAAGCAATGGACGTCCGGTTTGGGCAGTTGCCTCAAGGATGGGCAGAAGGTCTTTCATTGTGGAGATCTTCTTGTCGTATATGAGGATGAAAGGATTGTCGAGTTCGGCTGCCATCTTTTCAGCGTTGGTAATGAAGTACGCCGAGATATAGCCACGGTCGAACTGCATGCCTTCAACCACATCGACATAGGTATCGGTACTTTTTGATTCTTCTACGGTAATAACACCTTCTTTATTAACTTTCTCCATTGCTTCGGCAATCAACTTGCCGATGTTTTCATCGCCATTAGCTGAAATACGGGCTACTTGTTCAATTTTGCTGTAATCGTCACCTACATTGTGAGATTGGGCTTTCAGGCTTGCAACTACTTTAGTAACCGCTTTGTCGATACCCCGTTTCAAATCCATAGGATTGGCACCAGCGGTAACATTTTTTAAGCCTACGCTGATAATCGATTGCGCAAGAACTGTTGCGGTTGTGGTACCATCGCCGGCATCTTCGCCGGTTTTAGAGGCCACTTCTTTCAGCATCTGTGCTCCCATATTTTCATAAGGGTCTTTCAATTCTATTTCTTTGGCAACGGTAACGCCATCTTTAGTGATTTGAGGAGCTCCGAATTTTTTCTCGATAACCACGTTACGGCCTTTGGGACCGAGGGTAATTTTTACGGCATCAGCCAGTTGATCTACACCTTTTTTTAGCAGATCGCGAGCTTCGATATTGAATTTAATTTCTTTAGCCATTTTTATACTATTTAAATAGGGTTAAACAATTTTTATGCGATGTAGAGTACATCGGATTGGTTCATTAACAAGTAATCAACACCATCGATACTGAGTTCAGTGCCAGAATATTTACCGTAAAAAACGGTATCGCCAATTTTCACTTCCATCGATTCATCTTTCTTAGCTGTACCAACCAAGGCAACTTTACCTTGTTGGGGTTTTTCTTTTGCTGAATCAGGGATAATGATTCCGCTTGCCGTTTTTGTTTCTGCGGCCGAGGGTTCCACCAGGATCTTTCCTGCCAAGATTTTTCCTTTCAAATCTGCCATTTTTATTGATTTTTTAAGTTTGACATAGAAATTTTATATTTTACGGAGGCTCTGTTTCACATTTTATGCCAAATGATTTTTCTGCCATTTTCTGATGGAATGCCTGACTTGCGTGCAAAAACAAGTTCTAAACTGATGAATGGCATGATGCTTCTATTGTTTAAATATCAGTATAATAGCATTATAGTTTTGATATGACAAGCTGTCAGTCGAAATTGTAATGAAATCATAAATAGTCTACTTAAAAACAGATACCAAAAAAACAAGTACGTTTATATGTTGTGCATGCACGGTCTCAAATTTTGCTGGACTTTCAATATAAATCGGCGTACCTTTGAGTGTGAAAATGAAATTGCAAATACCCAATGCGATGAATTACAAATTTCTCCTAATTGTTCCTGCTTTTATACTCGCTATGATGAGTATCAAAGCACAAAATGAGCCCAAAATTTCGAGTGTAAGGGTAACTTATTTGGCAAATTGTGGGTTCATGGTACAGATTGGTGAGCATAAAATCCTTTTCGATGCCGCTTTTCAAAATGGTATGAATAAATATCTTGAACCAGATAAGCATACCACTTTCCTTATGAAAGAAGCTCTTCCTCCTTTTGATGAGGTAAGTTTGATGTTTGTTTCAAACTATCAAGCCGACCATTTCGATCCTTATCTTACCCTTCAATTCATGCGCAACAACAAGAATATGAAGTTGATTGCCCCTCAACAGGCAATAAACCGGATGAAGATATTTATTGATCATTTTCCTGAAGTAGAAAAACGGATTATTGAAACAACTCCAATGGCCTGTGGATATGACCGCATGGTAGTTGGTGCGGCCGAGATTTTTGCTTGTCATATCAAAGTGCCTGAACGGATGTTTGAGCATATCGAAAACATCGGCTATCTTGTAAATCTCAACGGGGTGAAAATCTTACATTCTGGAGATTCTTCACCGAATAACCTTTCTAAAATGAAAGGGATTTGTATGAACGAAATGAAGATTGATATTGCATTTCTTACCGATTTATACGGAATTGGCCAGGGTGCAAAAATTACCAATCAGTTTGTTCGCCCAAGGTACATTGTTTTGATGCAATTTGATAAATACATCACCGATCAAACCTTGGACAATTTTGCCAAAAGGTGCCGGTTGAAACCACGGCCCCATATTTTCAAAACCAGGAACGAATATGTTGATTTCTATATTTCTGATTTTGAAATGCCGGTTAAAAAATTGGAAGAAATGGCTTTATCTCAAAAGTAAATTATTGAGATTGTGTGTTAAAAAACCAAGGGGGTTACCAATGTAGCCCCCTTGGTTTTTATGCCCCTATAAATTTGAAGAGCTCATACACCATGAAAACCGGCCAAATCATTGCTTTTAGGAATCCTAAAACCCCCATCCAAAAGCCGCCTGCATGGGCAATAAAATAAATGGCAGCACCAATAAACCCGAGTCCGTAAATAGCTCCTGCCGGAGCTGAAGATTGTACTTCTTTCGACATTTTTTATTTATTTTTTTGGTTATTCAATATGTATTTAATAGCCTCATTTTGTTACACCTTTGCCATTATTTTCCAACCAAAAAAAACATGTTGCCCATTTTCTTGTTACTAAACCATGAAAAAATGAAAATGAAGGATGGTTTAAGTAGTAAAAACCAATTCATCGTTCATTTTTCAAACAATAGCCCCCAAGATTCATGCTGCTTGTGGACTAACTTTGGAACAAAAATGTAGAATAAATAAAATGTAGAATTATGAAAAAACTTTACACAATTAGCATTGCCCTTTTCCTCTCCATCATGATGGCTAACGCTCAATCGGTATTGGTGGGTACCGATTGGTCGGATCTGAATCCGACTATAGAAAATCATACTGCCGGGAAAATAGCCGATAGCTATGCAATCACAGGAGGAACCTTAAATTTTGCCGGAGCCAGGTACAACGACACTTCCAACCGGCCGAGCATCATCCCCGCAGGAGGTACCGAGGCTGTAACCATCGATCCTGCAACCGATACCTCCGTGCGCTACCTTCGCGTCGGTTCGAATACCACATTGGTTAACAATGTTCCTTCAACCCACTTTTACCAGATCACCCCTACGAATCCATTTGTAAACGGGGGAAAAGTTACCTTAACCATCAGTTCAAATACTGTGGGTAAAGGCATTGGAGTTTTTAATATGACCGATCAGGTAGCTCTGGGAGTTATTGATTTAAGTGCCCTTAATGCAAATACTTATAATGAGGTTACCTTTACCTTGCCTTCTAATTTCAATGGGGTAAAGGCACTTGGTTTTTGCCGGCTTGAGGTGGATGGATCGGTTGGTGGGGTTACTTTCTTTACCTGGAAGGTGAAAATCGAAACCAACACGGGCACAGCGGTTTTTGAAAACTTGAGAACAGCCAATATCGTTTCAACACAGTACTTTAACCTTGCGGGAACATCAGTTGGTTCAAGTATTGAGAATCTTAGTCCGGGTGTTTATATTAAAAGAACCGCTTATGATAACGGTAAAGTGGAAAATACAAAAATTTTAAAAAACGCCCGTTAATTAGGAAACTGAATAAACACGGCACAATTTCCTGGCCTTAGTGCTATACATCGAAAAATGAAAGCCTGTTTGCTAGTAAGAAAGCATACAGGCTTTCATTTTATAGTTTTTCAGAAGCTATAGCATTATATCTTGCCTACATTTGCCCTAATTTTTTCATGCTTAATTGTAGCCAGTAATAAGTAAAAAGGCAAAAAACCTTTGTATTTTTTTTATGATTTTTATGCCTTTTATTGATGTTGAACTAGTTAATTACAAACGGTTTCCTATTCTAATGCCTAAGTAAATCGTACGGGGAGAAACCGGGCCGTACATATAGGCCGGGTCACGGTCGATTCCATGGTCAAAGTCTCGTTGATAAGAATTAAATATGTTTTTTATTCCTGCCGACCATTCAAGGCTTGCACCATTCAACTTCATGGTGTAGCTTATTTTTGCACCTGCATCGAAAAATGGGGAAGATGGGTGCAGTTCACCTTCTTCACTTTGTGCTAAAGGCCCAAAGTATGGAACCAGCATGGGCCCGGTGTAATTGGCATTGGCAGTAAAACACCATTTGGGGTTATAATCCCAATCGATTGAGAAAAAACCATATTGATCAGGTGTTCTGAGGAATTTTCTCTCATCGAATTCCTGTTTTGTATCGTATAGGCTGTTTTGTATGGTAAACCCGCTGTTGAGGCTCAAAGCATTGCTTGCCTTTAACTTAATCTCGATATTGAAGCCCTTGACCGTGGCGCCTTCATCGGCATTTTTACGGGTATAATAAACGGTTCCGTTTTCATCGGGGGTGCCTATTTCATTGACAAATGGATTCAGCAAACGGGTATAAAAACCTTCGAAAAGACAGTTGAGAGCCACCTTCCCGATTTTTTGATTATAATCGAGTGAGGCTGAAATGCTGTTGCTATTTTCCTGCTTTAGGTCCGGGTCATTCACATTTATCACTTGTCGTGAACCGGAAGTTTCGATGTGGAGGTCCTCGTCGAAAATCTGGGGAGCACGATACCCTTTAGAAAAGTTTAACCTGCTTTGCAATGAAGGAAGTACATGATATAAAAAACTGATTCTTGGGCTCAATACTGTCCCGGTTTTTGCTTCGTTGTTTGGTAAAGCATGATCAAAAATGGAGTATTTATCATATCGTGCCCCTATTACTGTTTTGAGGCGTTTAAACTCTACTTCGTATTGAAGAAAAGCACCCATGGTGGCTGACGATTGATCGGCAACTACCGTATTGGGTACATGAGGTAGTTCTGCTATTTTATTATCCTCGATAAGTGCATTATCGAGGTCGGGATAGCCTAACTTTTTATCGGTCAGATGGCCTGTGGTTCTTTCGATTCCTCCTATAAGAACTGAGGAAGTAAAAATTGCTTTGTATTGCACCCCCATATTCCATGTTTGGTCTTCTGATTTGCCATAGGAACTCAGGGAACGGTTTGCACCATAATAGG
>CAZSIK010000118.1:0-11921 GCA_964606515.1 uncultured Prolixibacteraceae bacterium | reverse complement strand
AGACTTCCAACTACTTTCAAGGTTGCATTGGGGGCAATACTTACCACTGCACCATTTTCGATGGTAAGGTCGGCACTAAGTGCAGAACCCGAAATACGGGGTTGGCGGGCCGCTGCTGCAGGAATTGTTGGTGAGCAGCTTAGGCCAGGAACCATTCCGTCGTTCCAGTTTGCGGCAGTAAGCCAATCGGTGCTTACTGCGCCGGTCCATTTTTTTGCAATAGCATTTGGGTCGATTCCTTCGGTCCATTCGTAAGCTCCCATATCGATAATACTTTCACTTACGCGCTGTTGCCCACGAACATCGGTACTTGTGTTGTTAAAAGTATTGTTGCCCCCGTTTTTACATGGTGAAGTGCCCATGATTCGGAAGTCGGAATTAGCTGCATCAACGAATTGAGGATCTGCTACAATGCATTGGTCATTCATGCTTATGGTTCCAAACGAGTCAGCATTGTTGTTCGAGTAACAGCAGTTGTTTAGAGAGAAAGAGACATTATTGTTCGAGGCACCATGTAGATCGTATCCCTCATTTCCCCATAAAACACAGTTATTCAATGTTGTATTATTTCTTAGATTAAACACTCCACTGCTTTGTTCCAAATGTGCATAATTTTGGGTAATTGTTGAATTATTTAAATAAACACCGCCTGTGACAACAAATATAGCCCCTCCTCGTTCTGTGGCTTTATTACCATATATCAAAAGGTTATTCATTGTGCAGCTGTTATCAAAATATATTCCTCCACCATTTGCTGCCAAATTGTTTTTAACGATAATATTTTCAAAATTAATGCTTCCCAAAAAATGACATATTGCACCTCCATTATCGCGGGCACTATTTCCAAAAAACACAATATTTCGAAGCGTTGGTGAGGCACTAGAACTATACATACCACCTCCGTTAATATTTATCGAATTCAACTCATCAGCATTCGCGTTTCCACCGGTAATGAATACCCCATCGAGCAAAGCCCTATCATTGAGCACTTCATTATGGAAAAACACATGGTAACTGTTTTCGCTGTTGTTTTGGATGCTCAAGGTAGAACAGCTACCGCTGATCACGTCATCGCCGTTGAGGTCACCACTCAGGATAACTGCATTGGTTTGCCAGTCGCGTTGCGAGAGTTCGGTTTCGGTACCGGCAAAACCACCATAGATTTCGACACTGTTTTTCATTTTGAAACTGCTGTTACGGTCACCCGTTTCGCTGGTTTTGTAGGTTCCGGCAGCAATCCATATTTGATCTCCGCTTTGTGCAACCGCCAAGGCAGACTGCAACGAAGTATAGGCATCGGCCCACGATAAGCCGTTGTTGAGACCGGTAGCCGAAGCATTGACATAAATTGGCAGGAAGAAGCTAGCAATTTTATCTACCTTGATATTTTTCGTACGGAAAGAATTATCTCCGGTGAAATCGGGGAAGGCAGCATTGGTCATCACACAATACACACTATCGGTAGGAAGGCTTTTAAAATAGGTTTTGCCATCAATGATCAGGTAATCGATGCGAAAAGAGAGCGGGGTTCCATCGGCTTTAAACCATTCGTACGAGGTAGTTTGCAGTTCACCATCCACATCGGTAGCCCTAAGCTGCGAACTTAAATCGACTACGCCGTCGAAGCATGAGCTTGCATACTTGGCCTGCGGAGCATAGCGGTATGTAGCATACGAGGCGCTTACAGGTGGCAAGGTGGCGAAACTTAACAAGTTGTTTTCACAAGAAAACGATGTTAAGGCCGCATTGCTACCAACATTGAGCGAAGAAAGCCGGTTGCCCGAACAATTCAATTCAACGAGTGCTACATTGTTGCCAACGCTCAGCTCACTCAAATTGTTATCATTGCAGGCGAGATTGACCAGTTGAGCATTTTGGCTCACATTCAGCGAGGATAATTTGTTACCCGAGCAATCCAAGTTAGCAAGCCACTCGTTGTTGGCTACATTTAACGAGGAAAGGTTGTTGTTGCTACAAAGCAAATGAGACAATTCGGTTTGCTGGCTAACATCAATGGAATTCAATAAGTTGCCACTGCAATTTAATTGGCTCAGATAGGTATTGGCACCAAAAGCCAGGGTTTGCAGTTTATTACCTTCCACATTGAGGTGCTGTAAACTGGTCAATCTGCTTAAATCTAAATTTATAAGTCCCTGATTGGGCACTAATAATTCATAAATACCCGGAAAATACACTTTCATTATTTTATTCGCCTCATTGTCGGATAATGAAATAGATTTAGTTTCGTGGGCATTAATTTCAGAGTCGGTTAATCGATAACTCCAAGTCAGAATAAAATAAGTGGAAATACTACTCTTTACTTCAAAACTAAAATTGTTATCGTTTTCTGAAACCATCGTAAATTCGGGCTCCAAATTCATATCGACAGTAAATGGCTCGCTTTCGAGCTCTAAACCTTTAAAAGAGTTATTTGTCATTGTCAAATAAAGCTGAGACGAAGGCATTTTTATAATAAAAATTTTGCCATTTATAATCCTATAGTGAATATACTTTAAGTATTCAGAACCATCGACCGTATGCAATTGAAAATCGGTGCCCATAGTTCCTCCATCCCAGTAGGGTATCCGATTATTATGGCTCTGATCGATAGTGCCATTTTTGCAAGTTACTATAATCTTATTTTGAGGTGCATAAGTATAGGAATCTCCACGAACCCTTAAAGGTAACTCAGAATAATCAAGTTGATTGTATGCGCAATTGATCGAAGAAGAATTTGTCTTGTTTACTTTTAAAGTACGCAAATTGTTGTTATTGCACCTTACCGTTGATGTATTATAAAACGATCTGGTATCCAAATGCCTTAACTTGTTGTATTCGCAATAGAGATGGGTAATATTACGATTGTTGGTAAAATTCAACGAGTCGATTTGGTTATAAGCGCAATCTAAAGCTACAAGATTGATACATTGTGGAATTTCCAACAAGGAAAGTTTGTTATGGCTGCAATATAAATATACAAGGCCACTTATTTGATTGGCGTCCTGAATTGATGTCAGGTTATTGTAACTGCACCTCAAATCAGTTAGCTTGGTCAGATGGCTAAAATTCAGTACATCGAGATTGTTATTATTGCAATAAAGTATTACCATTTCCGAATTTTGTGAAAGATCCAATGTGTTTAACCCGTTGTTTTCACAAATCAGCATTCTAAGCTTGGGATTGTTTCTCAAATTGAGCGTTCCAAGGGTGTTGTCTGAACAATATAGAACTTCCAACTTAGGTAAATAGCTTAAATCGAGAGAGCTGATTTCATTCGCTATGCAACTTAACTCCACAAGCTCCGGGTTATTGGACACATCAATATCTGAGACTTGATTATTATTGTATCTCAGAATCTTTAATTTGGCATTGTTGCTAATGTCTAAAGCCGTAAGCTGGTTTGACTCACAAATTAATTCATCTAATTCGGCAACCCGGCTCACATCCAACGTGCTTATCGCATTCTCATTAAAGCATATAGCCTTGATATAGTTTGAATAAACCTTTACCGTGTTTCCTGCACTATATTCATTGGTTGAAATTAATGCATAAGAATAACTAGTTGGCAATACTAAGCTTTTCAGGTTCCCGTCGCCCCAATCGACAAGTACGGTGCTTGGTATCGTCGTTCTAAAATGCATGCGAATTGATCCATTATTTTGCGATACAAAACTGATTGCCGGTTCAATAATAGCATCCACCGTGATGTTAGTTGTACGGAAAACATTTATGCCGGTAAAACTGGGGAAAGCTGCATTGGCAAGGGTGCAATATACGCTGGTTAAAGGCTGATTGGTGAAATAGAACACACCGTTCTGCTCAACATAATCGATCCCTTTTGTTAGCTGTTCGCCATCGGCAGTGTACCATTTATACTCAGTGCTTTGCGTATTACCATCTTTATCAACTGCTGTCAACTGCGAACTTAAATCTACCATGCCGTTGGTGCAGGTAGCGGCAAACTGTTGCTGGGGAGCATATTCATAGTCATAAAAGGAAAATTGAGGCAGTGTTTTAAAATTCAGGAGGTTTCCCGAACAATAAAACTTATCAAGCAGGGTATTCTGGCTTAGATCTACAGCGGTAAGCAGGTTGTTGTAACAGAGGATTTCAAGTAGTGAAGGATTATTGCTTACATTAATCGAGCTTAGCTTGTTGTCGTTACAATGCAGCCTGGTTAATGCGGTATTGAAACTCAAATCAAGAGTGCTTAATTTATTGTTATGCACATCAAGAGTGTCCAATTCGGTTAGTTTATCAACATTCAGGGAGGTGAGCTGACAATTACCAAGATACAATGATCTGATGGAATTTCCCCCATATACTTTTACCGTGCTATTGGCAAGATAGCTGTTGGTCGTAATATCGGGCAACTGGGTAGCGATTAATCTTTCACGAACCAATCCGCCGTCGCCCCAGTCGATATAAATGTATTCGTTAAGGCCCGATGAAGCTTCAAACATCAAACGCCCATCACTTTTGTCTGAAACGAAGGTAAACGAAAGTTCGGGCAATTCGCCCAAAGCAATTAGGCTTGTACTAATGGTCAACCCGGGATAAGCCGCGTTGGTCATTTCGCAGCTTGCAAATTCGAGTGCGGGTTTTACTAAGGTAAACACTCCATTGTTTTGGGTGAAATCGGTTCCTTCGATTAGGGGGTTTCCATCCATATCGAACCAGGCGTATTCGGTGGTACAAAGCAGGTTGTTTGCATCGAGCCTTGTGTGGTGAGCGCTTAAATCGACCACATTTGCCGTAGCTGAAACAACAAGCTTGGCTTGGGGAGAATACTGCGGCTGGTTGATTCTTGGCTTAAGTTGTGGCAATGTAGCAAAATTCAAACGGTTATGCATCATAGTCAAGAGATACAAATTACCATTTTGGCTTATATCCAAGTTGGTTAAATAATTGTTGTCACAATCCAGAGTCTCCAATAAAGTGTTGTGGCTAATATCAAGGCTGGTTAATTGATTGGAACTGCAACTAAAAGAACCCAACTTGGTGTTGTGGCTTACATCCAACGTGCTTAATTTATTGTCGTTACACGAAAATTGTCTCAAATGGATAGCGCGGCTTACGTCGAGCGAAATGATTTCATTGCTGGCGTAAGGCGTCAATTCAACATAGATTAAGGCGTCGCTGTAAATTTTCACCGTATTTCCAGCTACATACGAACTTGTATAAGCGTTACCAAAACCGAGGTCTTGTTCATAGGCCATTAAAATTCCATCGCCCCAATCAACCAACACCGGACTTATATCGCTTGTACCGGCATAAAAACGAATTTCGCCATTTTTTTGCGAAACAAAGGTCATGGCCGGTTCGGGCAATTCGCCGCTGGCTATCATTTTGGTTTTCAGGGTTAAGCCGGGGAAAGCTTCGTTAGTCATTGCGCAATAAACAAAATCGGGAGCGTTCGAGGTAAAGGTAAACACCTCGTTGTTTCGGGTGAAATGGGTTCCTTCGCTAAGTGGGATTCCGCTGATACTGAACCAGTTGCAAACTGTGCTTTGGGCATCGCCATTGCTATCGTTGGCACTTCGTTGCAGGCTCAAATCGACCACTCCGTTGGTACAAGTGATTTCAATATTTTGTTGCGATTCATATAAATAAATGCCATAACTAGGCTTGCGTTGCGGTAAAGTAGCAATATCAAATTGGTTTCCGTATAATCTGATCGTTTGCAAATTGCTGTTTTGGCTCAAATCGAGTAAGGTTAATTGATTATAAGCACAAAGCAAATCGGTTAACTCGGCGTTTTGGCTTACATCCAAGGTAGTTAAGAAGTTGTTGATACAATCTAAATACCTTAAGCTCGCAGCGCGGCTCACGTTCAGCTCTACAATTTCATTGGGCACATATTCAAAGGTTCCTGTTATGTCATGACCCTGAACATTCAGTTTGGTAATGGTACTGTTGTACATTTTTACGGTATTACCGGCCACGTAATCGCTTGTTGTGTATTGCACACCTTCTTCGGTAGTTTCACCCGCAACTGAAACAGGGTTTCCATTGCCCCAGTCGATCAAAATTGGGTTTCCGTCGGCCTGCTCGGCATAAACGTAAAGCCTGCCATTTTTTTGCGAAACGAACGTAATGTTCGGCTCTATCACAGCATCCACGGTAATATTAACGGTGCGCAAGGCATTTTCGCCCGAAAAAGCGGGGAAGGCGGCGTTGGTCATGGTGCAATAAATGGTAGCGTTGGGTATTTTAACAAAAGAAAACACACCATCCTTTTCAATATAATCAACATTGGCCAAAAGGGCAGTTCCATCGGCTTTGTACCATGAATACACGGTGGTTAGCACTTGATCGTTTGCATCCTTGGCGGTAAGTTGCGAGCTTAAATCTACAATGCCATTGGTACAGGTGGCGGCCAGCTGTGACTGTGGAGCATAATAATACTCGGCATAATTGGTTTTGGGTTGGGGTAAGCTTTGAAACGACAATTGATTATTGGCACAATTAAGTTTTGTTAGTGTAGTAGCTTTGCTTACATCTAAAGTTAATAGTTGAGTTTGAATGTCTAACAATACAATGTTATCGCTATAAATCATTACAGTATTACCTGCCACGTATGACGTAACAAAAAAAGATGAAGCTTCTGGATCAAGGTCGTAGGGAACTAATACTCCATCACCCTTATCAACCGCAATTCTTCCTGCTCCTGACTCTAGTGCCAGGCTAAGGGGTATATCCCCTGAGTTTGCAGCAACAAAAGTTACTTGCAGTGGATGCAGTTCGAACAGGGCGCTTACTGTCACCTCAAAATCGGGCATACTGAATGAGTTGCCTGTTAGGGGTACTACAACACTTTCGTCACCTGTTTTGTAAACGCGAAGGCTTCCGGGCGTAAGCTTGTAACCTACTGATGGATTTGCTGTAATAAAGATAGTTGCCCCTGCTGAGTACCCTCCGAACAATTCATCTTCGGGATTGCCGGCAGTAAGGCTTCCATTGACCATCGAAGGATCAATATTTGGTGAATACAAGTTGCGGTAAATGTCCCAGCCGTACCAAAAATTATCGGTGGTGTTGCCATCATCCACGGCCTTATAAGCTGCGCGGGCATTCTCCAGCGCAGTGCCGGTAAGCAAGTTACCGTTGGCATCGGCAAAACTTAGGTAGCGAGGTGTTTTAACATAATCAAAAACTTCTGAACTAACCTCCGGAGGGTTGGCTCCCAGTGCCATGTATGTAAGATTGCTGCAGTTGTAAAATGTTCGATAGGGGATACTGGTGATTTTTGGAAGACTTATTTTTTTTAGGTTGGTGCAAGTTGAAAAAGATAATTGGTTGATAACCTCTAAATTCGGAAAAATGAATTCTTCAATAGAAGAACACATTGCAAAAGCTGCTTCATCAGTAAAAATAAGGTTGGGGATGTGCAAATTAGTATTAAGTTTAGAACATTGTAAAAATGATCTGTCTCCTACATATCTTGTATCCGGGAGGTATGCTTTAGTTAGATTTGAACAAGCGCTAAAAGCATAGTTGCCAATCCCGTCAATTTTGTGAATGGTTACCTCTTCGATCTGTGAGCCAAAGTAAGATCGTCCCCATTCTGTTAGATTAGGGATATTTGCCACTGCAGCAACGCTGTTACTTATGGTTAAATGCGTAATAGCAGTTAGGCTACTTTTATTGTCGTAAAACCAACGCCAATCAGACGCAATAACTTGTCCATTAACGACCTCAATTTTTTTAATCTCGTTTAGGGTTGTGGCTTCAATGGCTTCCTGCAACGTGTTTCCTTTGCTGGTAATAACGGAGGCATCGGTTTTGGTAATGATAACCGAGACTATTGGCGACTGTGCTACGGCAATGGTAATGGGTTCAGTAATGCCTGTACCCGCAAGGGTAAATGAAGCCGTACGTTCAGTTGTTGCTGAATTTTCGCTTAACGTGGTAAGGGTTATGTTCCCGTTACCGCTACCTGAGGTGGCGCTCAGCGCGAGCCAGTCGGCGCTGCCGCTAATGGTCCAAGCGGTGTTTGAGGTGATAGCAATACTGCCGTTGCTGCCGCTGGCCGCATCGAGTGTAAGCGTGGTGGGCGTGGCGGAGAGGTTATAGGTAGGCGTAGTGGCAGCCACAAAGCCCTCCACAAAGTTTGATGCGGTGCCGTTAAGGGTAAAACCATTTAGCGTGCCGTGCTTGGCGTTCGCTGTAGCATCGGTTAGGGTGGTAATGGTGGTGGTGTTGTCGCCGCCTGCTGTACCCTGGTTAAAGTTGTAATATGCTTGTAAATCTGGTTCAGTGCCGGCAAGCGAGGTGTTCATGGTGGCGGCAATATCGGTTTGGGGGCGGGCGGCGCTCCATATACGCACTTCGTCGATACGGCCGGTAAAGTAGTAGGCCGTTTGGTCGTATCGTTTTCCCAGGTTTACCGGCGCAGCACCATTCCGATAGCTTGAATAGCTTTCGGATTTCGCCTCTGCACCGTTAACAAACAGCTTAACATAAGTGCCGTTGTAGGTGGCAGCAAGATGTGTCCATGTATTAGCAGAAATGGCATTTGTGCCTTTTACATCGACAAATAAATCGTTGTTGTTTATGGTAATAATGGGCAGGTTGTCGGTGCCAAGGTGTAGCTCCATGCCCACTTTGCCATTAACGTTAAGGGTAGATACTATTGCCTGGTCTTTGTCCAACGCAGTTGGGTACACCCACGCCTCAACGGTGAACTGAGCGGGGTTAATGGCGGGACAGGCAACGTAGTCGCCGGTGCCATCAAAATGTAGGGCGTTTTTGGTTGTCGGAGATGTCGTTGAAATGGTATAACCATTTATCCAGTTGGATGTGGTGCCGGTAAGGGCAAAATCCATTAGCGTGCCATTCTTTGTGTTGGCTGTGGCATCGGTAAGAGTGGTTATGCCGGTGTTGCTGCCGCCAGAGGCACCCTGATTAAAGTTGTAGTAGGCCAAAAGCCCTGTCTGACTGGTGGGTGAGCTGATGCCGGTTGTCTTAATAGCTTCAATGTCAGCTTGCGTAAGAGTTTTGTGCCAGATGCTTACCTCGTCCATGGTGCCCTTAAAGTAATTGTCGGCTGTCCAGGCGCTTTTGCCCAACCAGTTGTTGGAGCGTGTTACATTTTGCGGAGCGGAAACCGTACCACTTTTAACTGCTGTTCCATCAATATATATAGTTGCAATTCCCAAGCTGCTAATACTTGCCGACACATGATGCCACGTGTTGGCACTAACTACGGCTGCATCGGTCTTGATTTCCGAGTTGGTAGTTCCGCTAGCGCATTGAAATATCAACGTTCCAGTTGAGGCATCGGTACGCAGGATAATGCTGTTGTTTACGTTGCCCGAGCCGTTGCCTATCTCAAACAAGCGGGCGTTTCCAGTAAAGGCGTCCCACTTCACCCAAGCGGTAAAGGTAAAGCCCTGCGAGAAATCGTGGGTGCTTGTATAATCGGGCAGGTCAACATAGTCGTTGGTGCCGTCGAAATGCAGGGCGTTGCTTTGCGCCCAAGTGGAGCCCAACAAGGACAGCCACAGCATCATTGTAAGTAAAATTTTTTGCTTCATATTGAATGAAATTATAGATTGATAGTTATTTAAATTAAAATAATCCTATAAGGATGGATGCTCTTGGCAGAACTGCCCGAAAGGTTCGAAAGCAATAAAGGAATTGTTGGAAATTGAATTTTCTACGTCTACCCGAAAGAAAAGGAAGCACAAGAAGAGTAAGGTACCAGACACGAATTTTTTCGGTTTGTAAAGTGAAAGTATCAGCAAAAATAAATCGTTCATTATTGGTTTGTGAGCTTGTTAGAAAGCCGACAAAAGTATCGCAACAGGCCAAAAGCAGATGGACAAATCGTAAAAATCGATTTACAATTTTGCCAAACCATAGCACAAGAATCCCCTGTATCCCTTGAATAGCTGAACAAGGCATTTGTTATTTAATTTTAAACTTTTGTTACAAAACCCTATTCGTTAGTAAAAAGAAATGTATGATTGCAATGCAAACAAAAGATCCTATTTGACCATGCCCGCATTCGATCCAAAAGTATTTACCTTAAGTGCACCTGCCGTATCGGCCTTAGTGGCCTTGCTTATTATTCTTTTCGATGTATATGAAGAAGGCGGCGAGCAACGACGTATAAAACTAAAACTGGCCTTATACCTTGTAGCCACGGCAATAACCACCAGTTCGGCTTTCATTTATTTTTATTATCCAGCTCTTTTCCTCTGGATAAACGGTTTGTACATGTTCGCCATCGTGTCGATGCCAATATTCCTGTATGCTTTCATTTTTAAAATTACCCGCACCGACAAGCCTGAACATTTTTCGAACTGGCATTTTGCAGCGCCAACCGCTTTAGCCCTTATCCTGATCGGGGTAGCACTGTTCACTCCGTTTGAAGAACAACTGATGACAGTGAAAGGCAACGGGGCTTACAACGGTGGATCGCGTTTGTTTTTTCATGCCTCGAACGGGAAGATGTTGATAAGATTGGTTTTCAGTGCTGTTTATATCTTTCTTATTTTCAAAAGGCTTCCCCACTATCGTTCGTACATCACCAATTATTCAGCCAACGAAACGAAAAGTTCCTTGCGTTGGGTTCCCATCTACATCTTTTTCCTGATCGGCACGATCCCCATACCCTTGCTTGGGCAGTTTGTTCCGCGCGATATTTTGGTAACTTCTGGATTGGCTTTTCTACAAGTTTTATTGTTGATCCTACAGCATGGTTTTCTGGCTTTTCATGTAATAAAAAAACACTACATTTTACAGTCAAAAACGTCCCCATTCGATTACGAGCATTTGCAAACCGGAAGCACCGACCAAAAGATCGAACAACAACTGAAGAAAAATATTCTTACCCATGAACTGTTCGAGAGTTATATAAAAAACAAGCGCCCTTATCTCAACCCGGAACTTAAAATCACCGATTTAGTTGATGATTTGAAGATTAACCGTACCTATATTTCATCGTTCATCAATTCGGAATATAACATGAACTTCAATACTTGCATTAACTCACTAAGGGCCAAAGAATTTTCACGACTACAGCAAACACAGCAGGCTTTTGGCCAATCGGATAATGAAATGGCCGAGATGGCGGGTTTCAATAACCACCGGACTTACAAGCGCTTCATCCAATCCCGGTCGAAACAAAATCAGGATATCACGAGCACCGATGAGCCATAGCTGAATATCTGCGGGAATCAGCACGATCTGCAGGAAAATTCAGGAAACGGTAAAGGAAATTATTGAAACTTTAAACACGATACACTGGATTGGGCACATAAAGGCTGAATATAAGACAAGCTGTATCCCACCGAAAGTTCACTTGATCCGCACCAATCCTTTGTAGCAGAAGATATCGGTGCAAATATAAAAAGTCCGCAACCTTTTGGATCGCGGACTTCTATCTGTTTGAAAAAAAATGTCTGAAAGTGTTTAAAAAATTATTCGGATACCACTTCGAAATCGAAGTCGATGACCACTTCACGGTGAAGTTTGATTTTTGCGGTATGTTTACCCACTTCCTTAATCACATCTTTTGGGATGATGATTTGCCTGCGGTCGATTTCGATTCCCTGTGCAGCAATAGCTTCGGCCAGTTGAATGTTATTAACTGAACCAAAAATTTTGCCTGTTGAGCTGGTCTTAGCGCCAATGGTTACGGTAAGGGCCTGAACTTTTTCAGCGAGTTTTATCGCCTCATCTTTCAATTTAGCCTCTTTATGAGCCCTTTGACGGATGTTTTCAGCGAGTACCTTTTTAGCCGATTCGGTAGCCACGATGGCCATGCCTTGCGGAATCAAATAATTACGTCCATATCCATCGCGAACGATCACGATATCGTCTTTCGAACCCAAGCGATGAACTTCTTGTTTGAGAATGATTTCCATCTGTAGTCTCCTCCTTTTTTATTTCAATAAATCGGTTACATAGGG